>JACMOG010000919.1 GCA_014378125.1 Vitreoscilla sp.
AATCTGGGTGGCGTCGCGCAGGGCGTCGCGGAACTCGGCGGCGCTGGCGTAGCGCTGGCTCGGGTCGAGGCGCAGCGCGCGCGAGACCACGTTGTCGAACACCGGCGGACGCTGGGCCTCGGCGATGGTGCTGGGCGGGCGCAACGTGCCCGACAGCGCATCGGCGGCGGTGTCGACCAGCGATTCGCTGTACGGATCGCGTCCCACCAGCATGCGGTAGAGGATGGCGCCGGCGGCGTAGATGTCGACGCGCTGGTCGATGAGGCGGCCCGACTGGTACTCGGGCGCCACGCCGGCGGCGGCGCCGGTGCGGCCTTCGGCGCGGGCGAGCCCGAAGTCGGACACCTTCACGAGCCCGGCGCTGGTGATGAGCACGTTGCTGAGCTTGACGTCGCCGTGGCGCACGCCGGCGTGGTGGGCGCACTCCAGGGCCTCCAGCAGTTGGTCCATGACCTGGAGCAGCGCGGCCTGCGGCGGCAGCGGCGTGACCGACAGCCATTGCGCCAGGTTGAGCCCGGCCACATGCTCCATCGCCACGAAGGCGCGGCCGTCGGCCTCGTCCACCTGGTGGATGCTGACGATGCCCGGATGGTTGATGCGCGAGATGGCGGCGGCCTGCTCGCCAAGACGCCCGGCGAACGCGCGCGCGGCACGCGAATCGCTCGGCAGGTTGAGGTGGAGCGACTTCACCGCGACGACGCGTTGCAGCGAGGGGTCGAACGCCTTGTAGACGACGCCACTCACGCCTTCGCCGATGACTCCGGTGATCCGGTACTTGCCTATCTTTTCAGGCGCGTTCATCACGATCGTCACTTTGTCCTCTCCACTTCATCCGGACCCCCGGGGAAACCCCTGGGGGTAGGCCCGAGCGACTGTTCGAGCCATTCTCTCACGCGACTGTTCATGTTGCAGTGCGGCACGTCATTTGCCGACCCTCCCTCGCCATCCCTTCGACGCCTGCGCCGCGCGGTTGAGGCCGCCCGGCGCAACAGCGTCGACAACTTGTTTCCGCGCCCCTGTTCGAGGAGCCGATCCATGAACTTTCCTCCAGCGCACGCCCTGTCGGGCAGTCCTGCCTTCCTCGCGCAGGACGACTCGTCCGCCCGACCGTCGCTGGTGGTGTTCGCGGCGATGCGCTGGCGATTCGACTGGCAGCGACCGCAACAATTGTTGACCCGGCTTGCAAAGCATTACCGCGTGTTCTACGTGGAAGAACCGGTGGCCACGCACCAGGACGCGTACCTGGAGCGCACCGAAGTGGCGCCCGGCGTCGAGGTGCTGGTGGCGCACACGCGCTGCGACACGTGCGCCTTCCACGACGACCCGTTCCCGGTGATGGGCGCGCTGCTGACCTCGTTCCTGCGCGACCGCGGCATCGCCTCGCCGCTGGTCTGGGTGGACACGCCCGCTGCGCTCCCGCTGGTGGAGATGCTGCGCCCCAGCGCCGTCGTCTACGACTGCCACGACGACGTCGCCCAGCGCGGCGACGGCCCGGCAATGCGCAGCCGCGAGGCCCGGCTGATGGAGATCGCCGACGTGGTGGTGGCCGGCGGCCCGTCGCTGTACGAGTCGCATCGCGGCCGCCACGCCAACGTGCACTGCATCGCCAGCGCGGTGGACGGCGCCCACTTCGCGCCCCCCCCGCCGGCCGGCAAGTCCATCGAGGCCGTGTCGGCGCGCGCGATCCACGCCGGGGTCCCCAACCCGCGGCTGGGCTTCTTCCGCGTGATCGACGAGCGCGTCGACTTGGGCCTCCTGGCCCGCGTGGCCGACCTGCGTCCCGACTGGCAGATCGTGATGGCCGGCCCGCTGCGCGGCGTGGCGCCCGGGTCGTTGCCGCAGCGCGGCAACCTGTTGTGGCTGGGCGCCCAGACCTACGCGATCCTGCCGCACCTGCAGGCGCACTGGGACGTGTGCCTGCTGCCGCTGCGCTGCGACACTACGGCCCGCCACGCGGCGCCGATCGAGGCGCTGGAGTACCTGGCGGGGCAGAAATCGGTGGTGAGCACCCCCGTGCACGACGTGGTGGCCCTGCACGGACACATCGTGCGGCTCGCGCAGGGCGCGCATGCTTTCGTCGAGGCCTGCCGCGCGGCGATGTGCGAGCGCGGCCCGCTGCGCCGCCAGCGTCGCATCGACGCGCTGATCGCGGTGCACTCTTGCACCTGGGATCGCGCCGCCGAGCGCGTGCACCGGCTGATGGTGGAGTTCGCGCGAGAGCCGGCCGGCGTGCCGGAGCGCGTGTCCGAGCGCGTGCCGGCCGCGCTGCTGGCCGCGGGAATGCCCGGCGCGGCGCGCGCGGCGGCCTGAGCGCAGGCATGCCGGATGCCCCATCCCGGCTTGGCCGCGCTGACGGCGCCGCTCTCAACAATCCAAGAGGAGTCCCCATGAACCGCTCTATCTCGCTGACCCTGGTCCTCGTGGCCGCCCTGGCCTCGCAGGTCGCCTGCAGCAAGAAGGAGGATGTCACCACGCCGTCCGCCGACGCCACGGCCAGCGCGCCCGATTCCAGCGCCTCGAGCGCGATGATGGCCGCCTCGGCCGCGCCGATGGACAGCATCAGTAGCGCCAGCGCCGTGGCCGGCGCTGACGCCGCGAGCAGCGCCGCCTCCGCCGCCAGCCAGTGATCGCCCCGGCGCGAAGGCGCCGTCGCCCGGAATGACGAAGGCCGCCCTCGGGCGGCCTTGTCTTTGGGAGATCGCGTTTACTGCAGCGTGGGCGTGGCGGGCGGATGGGCGGTACGGTTTGCGGCAAGCGGGCTCATCGGCGTCACGCTGCAGGAGCGTCGGCGACCGCATGCCGCCGATCTTGCCCGGGTCGCCCCCTCCTGCGGCGACCCGGCGTTCAGCGTGGAGCAAGCCGGAGTCCTCTCAGAACGACTTCGTCACGCTCGCGTAGACGCTGCGGCGCGGCCCGAACTGCGGCGCGCCCACGCCGATGCCGGTGCCATCGCGCAGCTCATAGGTGCGGTCCAACACGTTGAGCACCGACAGGCGACCCTCCATCTTGCCGAGCGCGCCGCCGAAGTCCCAGGCCTGCGCCAGCGAGGCGTTGAACTGCGTGTAGCTGGGCAGGTGCGCCGAGTTGGCGAAGCCGCTGCGCAGGCCGCTGCCGAACAGCGCGTCCGCGCCCAGCGTGGTCTGCGTGGCGAAGCGGTACGACGCGCCCGCCGACGCGGTCACTCCCTGGTCGTGGTCGAGGTGGACCCAGTGCGTTGCGATGTAGCTGATCTCGTCCGGGTCGAAGTTGAACTGGCCGGTGACGATCTGCTGGCCCTGCGCCTTCGAGAACGCAACGTTGCCGTAGGCCGTGAACGCGTCGCGCTTCCAGTTGGCGGTGATCTCGAGCCCGCGCACGCGACCCTTGGCATAGTTGAAGGCCGAATAGATGAGCGCGTTGCCGAACTGGCCCTCGTCCTGCAGGTTGCGCACCTCGCGGTCGTAGGTGTCCAGGCCCAGTGACAGGTTGGGCGTGGCATCCCAGGCCAGGCCGGCGTCGAAGTAGTTGGAGCGCTCCGACTTCACGGCGGTGTCGGCGTCCGACGGCAACGCGTTGGTGGTGCCGGCGAACTTGGCCACCGAGGTGGTGTCGATCTTCTCGGTGGGCGGTGGCGTGAAGTAGCGCGCGAAGCCCGCATGCAGGCGCAGGCTCGAGCTGGCATCGAACACGATGCCGACGCGCGGGCTCAACTGGTGCTCCTTCACCACCGTGTCGACGTCGTCGTAGCGCGCGCCGTAGTTCACCGTGACGCCCTTCACCGGCTGCCACTCGTCCTGCAGGTACACGCCCCACAGGTTGCCGGTGATGCGCGTGTCGTCGGCGATGGAGAGCGGCGGGGTGCTGGTCTGGTTGCCGGCGTCGCCGGCGCTGAACACCCGCGACAGGTTGTCCACGTCGAACTTCTCGTGCTGGAAGAACAGGCCGCCGCGCAGCGTGTGCGTGCTGCCCAGTGCCATGCTGGAGTCGAGCTGCAGGCCGTCGGCCGTGTTCCTGCGCTTGACGTCGG
>JACMOG010000920.1 GCA_014378125.1 Vitreoscilla sp.
CCATCCAGAAGATGGCGCCGCGCAGGCGCTCGTCGGGCACCAGCGCGAGCAGCAGCGTGGCGATGCTGCCCAAGATCGCGGCGAGCATCGCGCCCAGCAGGATCAGCCGGGGCGACGCGTCGTCGGCCACCGCCAGCGCGGGCCGCGCCAGCCACAGCAGCGCGAGGCCGGCCAGCAGCGCGCCGGCCGCCGCGCCCATCCACAGCTGCACGCCCATCAAGAGGGCCACCAGCGCGCCCACCGACGCGCCGCCCGAATGCCCCAGCACGTAGGGATCGGCCAGCGGATTGCGCAGCAGCACCTGCAGGCCCAGGCCGGCCAGCGCGAGCAGGCTGCCCACGCCGGCCGCCGCCGCCACGCGTGGGGCGCGCAGGGTGACGACCAGCTGCCAGTCCCAGCCGCCCGAACCCAACCCCAGCGCCAGCGCGGCCACCAGCGCCGTCGCGAGCGCCAGCAAGGCGATGCGAAGGACGGCGGGGTCGCGAGCCCGGATCGTGACGGCGTTACGAGGCATCCCGCGAGTGTCGGTCATCGCACCTGCAAGCTCGCGGGATCGCGGCTTACCAGCTGCCGCGCAGCGTGCCCAGCACCTCGCGCGGCGGCGGCGTGTAGCCGTAGACGACCGGCGCGGGCGAATTGGCCAGGTTGTTCACCTTGACGCCGATCGTCCAATCTGGCGACAGGGCATGCTCGGCACCGAGGCCCAGCGTGGTGCGGGCGCGCGAGGTCGTGTCGCCGCCGCTGACCGGGTCGTAGTCGTGGTGCACTCCCATGTACTGCACATAGGCACCCGTCTCCCAGCCCAACACCGACACGCGGTAGTTCGCCGCGACGGCGGTGCGCGGGCGGCGCTGCAGCGGCACGCCGCCGTCGCCGCGCGCGTTCTGGAACGTCGCGTCCAGGCCCAGCTTGCCGTAGCCGGTGTCGCCATCGAGGCCCAGTTCGAAGCCGCGGTTGGTGGCGTGGTCGACGTTGTAGGCGGTGGAGATGAACGTGTCCGGGTCGAACGTGTAGTCGATCAGGTCGTGCTGGTGCTGCGAGAACCAGGTGGCGCGTGCCAGCCAGCCGGCGTGCGAGTAGTGCACGCCGAACTCGATGTCGCGCGACCGCTCGGGCTTCAGTTGCGTGGCCAGACCCTGGCCGGCAATCGACTCGATGGCGAAGAACCCTGGCGCGGAGAAGCCGGTGGAGAACTGCCCGACCAGCTTCCAGTCCGACGACAGGCGCCAACCCAGCGCCAGCAGGCCGGTGGTGGCGGAGCCGAAGTCGCTCGGGTCGTCGTGGCGCACGTTGGCCTGCACGTCGACGACGTCGGCGAAGTCGCCCACGTAGCCGACGCGGATCGAATGCGTGGTGCGATCGAGGTTCGCATTGCCGCTGAAGTCGGGCTTCGAGGCGGCGCCGCGGTCTTCGCGATCTTCCAGGCCGAGCTGGAGGCTGTGGTTCGCCGACAGCGTCCAGCCCAGATCGACGCCAGCGACATCGGAACGCGCGTTGCCGTGGGTGGTGCCGCCCGACAGGTTGTTGAACTTGATCAGCGTGTCGGACAAATTGACGTTGAGCACCAGCGACGAGCCGAGCGCATGGTGCGATTGAAGCGACTCGGTATCGAGCGAGGTCGTCAGGCGGTCGATGCCGGTGACGCCGCTGTAGCCGTCGTAGTTGCTCGTGGTGTCGGAGTGCAGCACGCGGACGTCGGTGCGCTGGCCCGGCGCCCAGGTCTTGCCCAGGCGCAGGTTCTCGCCGCTCTGGTAGCCGCTGTCGCGGTCGGGGTTGTTGCCCGGATTGGTCGCCGCATGGGTGGCGTCGTAGCCGTCGGTCACCTGGCCGGAGACGCTGCCGCCGATGTCGAAGGCGTGGTCGGCATCGCCGAAGCGGCGACCGATCGAGACGTGCGCCACCGCGCGCCCGCGGCTGCCGACGGTCACCGCGACGCTGTTGCTGTTGCCGCCCCGCGTGAAGATCTGGATCACGCCGCCGACCGCGCCCGAGCCGTAGAGGCTGGACAGGTTGCCGCGCACTACCTCGACGTGGTCGACCTGGCCCAGCGGCAGCAGTTCCCACGGCGACGAGTTGGCGTCGGCACGCGTGACGGGCGCGCCGTCGACCAGCACCAGCACCTGCCCCGAACCGGCGCCGCGCACGAACACCCCCGTCTGCGAGCCGAACGGTCCGGCTTGCGCCACGCTCATGCTGGTGAACGTCGACAGCAATCCCGGCAGGTCGGTGACCGGCGCCGTCTCGATGTCGCGGCGCGTGATGACCGTGGTGCTGGGCAGCGTGTCGGGCAGCTTCTGCTCGACGCGGGCGCCGGTGACGACCACTTGCTGGTCGGGCGAATCGGCGGCGGCCTGCGCAAAGGCGACCTGGGGGGCCAGCAGCGCGGCGAGGGTCGAGACGGACAACGCCGCGACGCGGCTGTTCACGGGCGCGGTCGACCCGGTATGGCGAGACTTCATGGGAGTACTTCGATGCATCAAACGCGGCAGCCAGCGTCCCCGCAGGTGCCACCGAAATGGCCTGGCCACGCTCGCGCGCAACTCGACCCCGAGCAATTGGCCGGTATCCGGGCTGGCGGAGGGGTAGCGTGTCGAGGGCCTTCCCATGCGTTCTTTCGAACAACACAGTGACCACGAGGAACGACAGCCGATGCAGTGCCCTTGCAGGCGACGACATCCTCCGCGACCGTTGCGGGGGCAGCTCAGGTCGGGCCGGTGCTTCGTGATGAAGGCGGCCCTCCTGATTCCCGTTTGACTCGGACGGCACGACAGGCCATCCGGAGCACCAACTGAAGAGCGAATCGTACCATTCGACACGCTTTGGCCGCGCCCGTGGCGCCCCTACAATGGTTCTTTGCCGCCCCAGCGTCCTCGCCCATGTCACGACTGCCGGATCTTGCCGAACGCATCGAAAGACTCCTGCTTCGCCACGAGGAGCAGAAGCGCACGAACACCTTGCTCGAGCAGCAACTGCGCGCCGTCTCCGACGAACGCGACAACCTGCGCTCGCGGCTGGCCGCCGCGCGGGCGCGCATCGACGCGCTGATCGACCGCCTGCCGGCCTCCGAAGGGGGCCACGCGCCCGCCGGCGACGCCGGCGCGGCAGACAGTCTCGACATCCCGCGGAGCGTGCAGCCATGAAGCAAGTGGAAGTGACCATCCTGGGCCAGAGCTACCTGCTGGCCTGCCCCGAAGGCGGCGAGACATTGCTGCAGACGGCGGTCGCGTCGGTCGACCGCGAGATGAGCGGCATCCGCGACGCCGGCAAGGTGAAGGCGCGCGAGCGCATCGCCGTGCTGGCCGCGCTGAACCTCGCCTACCGCCTCGCGGAGGCGCCGCGCGCCGCCGCGTTGGCGGCCGCGGAAAGCACCGCGTCGGCGTCCCCCGTGGAGCACGCCGACGCGGGCGAGGCGCGCCGCGCCGCGGCGGCCCAGGTGGAGTCCTTGATCGCGCAGCTCGACACCGCGTTGAGCGACGACGGCAGGCTTCTCTAGCCTCTTTCCGAATCGCGTTCGTCAAGTGATTTTGTAGCCCCTCTTTACGTCTCTGATGCTCGCCTTCGCGCGGCGCGGACGCATAGAATGGGTTCGTCCGTCGCGTTCGCGAGGGTTTTATATTTCCTTGAACCGATGCTCTTTGAGCTAGGGCTTGGAACATCGTCTGGTTGGTGTGATCGTCTCGCGTCAGACGAACCCGATTCCAGACTGACCTCGCCCACCTGAACACCCCTGGGTTCAGGAATGCGGCCCGAGGTTCGCGGCGGACACCTAATTCTCTCGATCAGAGCAATGCCCTCGTACTGGCTGATGAAAAGCGAGCCCGACGAGTGCTCGATCTCCGACGTTGCCAACGCCCCCGGCCACCGCGTGCCGTGGATCGGCGTGCGCAACTACCAGGCGCGCAACTTCATGCGTGACCAGATGCGCGTCGGTGACGGCGTGCTCTTCTACCACTCGAGCTGCGCCGAGCCCGGCGTGGCGGGCATCGCCGAGGTGGCCAGCGCGACCTACCCCGACGCGTCGCAGTTCGACGCCAGGAGCCCGTACTTCGACGCGAAGTCCGATCCGGCGCAGCCGCGCTGGCTTCACGTCGACGTGAAGCACCTGGCCACCACGCCGCTGCTGTCGCTCAAGGCCATGCGCGCGCGGCCCGAACTCGCGTCGATGGGGCTGCTCAAGCCGGGCAGCCGGCTGTCCATCACGCCCGTCACGGCGCAGGAATGGCGGGCGGTGATCGCGGCGCTCGTCGAGCTGGGCTCGAAGCCATCCATAACCGGGCTGGTTGCGGCTTGAAGCGCGTCGACGTCGTCGTGATCGGTGCCGGCGCGGCCGGCCTCTTCTGCGCGGCCCAGGCCGGCCAGCGCGGCGCGCGCGTGCTGCTGGTCGACCACGCCGACAAGGTGGCCGAGAAGATCCGCATCTCGGGGGGCGGACGCTGCAACTTCACCAACCGCGACGTCACGCCCGCCAACTTCCACTCTCGCAATCCGCATTTCTGCCGCTCGGCGCTGGCCCGCTACACCCCGGCCGACTTCATCGCCCTGGTGCAACGAAATCGAATCGCGTTCCACGAGAAGCATCGCGGGCAGCTGTTCTGCGACGAGTCGAGCCAGGAAATCATCGACCTGCTGCTGCGCGAATGCGACGCCGGCCACGTGGAGCGTTGGCAACCGTGCGCGGTCGCGGGCGTGCGCGCGCTGGCGGACGCGAGCGCCACGGCGGGAGTGCGCACGCCGGCGTTTGCCGGCGCGCGGTTCGAGGTCGATACCGATCGCGGCCCGGTGCAGGCGCGCAGCATCGTGGTGGCTACCGGCGGGTTGCCGGTGCCCAAGATCGGCGCCACCGACTTCGGCCTGCGGCTGGCCAGGCAGTTCGGCCACGGGCTGGTGGAGCCGCGTCCGGCGCTGGTGCCGCTGGTGTTCGACGCTGCCGAGTGGGCGCCCTTCGTGGCGCTGGCGGGGGTGTCGCTGGAGGTGGAGATCTCGGCGGGCAGCGGCAAGCAGCGCGCGCGCTTCATCGAGGACCTGCTGTTCACGCACCGCGGGCTCAGCGGCCCGGCCGTGCTGCAGGCGTCCAGCTACTGGCAGCCGGGCGAGTCGCTGGAGATCGCGTTCGTGCCGGGCACCGACTGGCCCGCCACCCTGTCGCACGCCAAGGCCACCTCGCGCCGCCAACTCGGCAACGAGTTGGCCACCCACCTGCCGCAGCGGCTGGCGCAGGCCTGGCTGGCGCGCGGCGGGCTGCCCGAGGATCGACCGATGCCCGAGCTCGCAGACAAGCCGCTGCGCCAGCTGGCCGAATCGCTGGCCGGCTGGCGGATCGCGCCCAACGGCACCGAGGGCTGGAAGAAGGCCGAGGTGATGTCCGGCGGCGTCGACACGCGCGAGATCGACTCCCGCACCCTGGAGAGCAAGCGCGCGCCGGGACTGCACTTCATCGGCGAGGTGATGGACGTCACCGGCTGGCTGGGCGGCTCCAACTTCCAGTGGGCCTGGTCCAGCGCCCACGCCTGCGCCGAGGCGCTGGCCGCCGACCTGGGCCATGCGCCCGCACCGGCCGCCGAGCGAGCCTGAACAGTGCGCTCCTGCAGATCAAGTGGCACACCGAAGTATTTCAGGGTAGAATCCTAGGCTTTGCTGGCAAACCGCGTGTCGATCTTTGTCCAACTTCTAGAAGCCGAGGCGCTTGTCTCACGCAAGTGAGCCAGTGCACCGGGTCTGGACAAGGACTCCGAGCGCAATATCTCTCCCGAAGGATTCTTCGAAAAATGACGACCATCCGTGTCAAGGAAAACGAGCCGTTCGACGTGGCCCTGCGCCGCTTCAAGCGCACCATCGAAAAGCTGGGTCTTCTGACCGAACTGCGCGCACGCGAGTTCTACGAGAAGCCCACTGCCGAACGCAAGCGCAAGAAGGCCGCGGCCGTCATGCGCCACTACAAGCGCGTTCGCAGCATGCAGCTGCCCAAGAAGCTCTACTAAGAGTTTCGAGGAGCTTTCGAGCTCATTCCTGAAAGCCCGTGCGGGACGCCGCGACGGGCTTTTTCCATTTCAGCGGCAATAGTGCAAAACTCAAGACCTGACACCCAGAGGCTCCAACGATGACGCTCAAGCAACGCATTTCCGACGACATGAAGGCCGCCATGCGCGCCAAGGAAGCCGATCGCCTGCTGGCCATCCGCAACCTGATGGCCGCGATGAAGCAGCGCGAGGTGGACGAGCGCATCGAGCTCGACGATGCGGCCATCGTGGCCATCGTCGACAAGCTGGTGAAGCAGCGCAAGGACTCCATCGAGGCGTTCACCAAGGCCGCCCGCACCGACCTGGTGGACAAGGAGACGGCCGAGCTCGACGTGCTGCTGGGCTACCTGCCCGTGCGCCTGGACGCCGCCGCCATCGCCGCCGAGGTGCAGGCCATCGTGGCCGAGCTCGGCGCCGCCGGGCCGGGCGACATGGGCAAGGTGATGGGCGCCGTCAAGGCGAAGCTGGCGGGCAAGGCCGACATGGGCCTGGTGTCCGCCGCGGTCAAGGCCGCGCTGTCGAAGTAATTGGTCAACGCCAAGGAATCGTCATGGAAACCACCCTGCCCCTGCGCCAGATCGCCAACGAGGTGTTCGTGGCTCCGCAGCTCGACGCCGCCGCCATGGCGGAGCTCGCGCGCCTGGGCTTCAAGAGCGTCGTCAACAACCGCCCCGACTTCGAGCACGGCCCCGACCAGCCCGCGTCGGCGCAGGTCGAGGCCGGCGCGCTGGCGGCCGGCCTGCAGTACCCCCACCTGCCCGTGGCCGGCGGCTACCAGTCGCCCGAGGAAGTGGCCGCGTTCCGCGCGCTGCTGGCCGAACTGCCGGACCCGGTGCTGGCCTTCTGCCGCTCGGGCGCGCGCTCGACGCGCCTGTACCAGCTCGCGCAGGGCTAGGAAACGCACGAACGTTCGTGTTCGTATTTCACGATGCGGGAAAACCTGCATTGATGCTGCAGCGCGATCTTGCGCACATTGCGATCACTTCATTTCGGCCCTGTCCTTCACGACACACGAAAGGTGACCCCATGAGAGTGCGCTTCCGTACCGCCGCCGTC
>JACMOG010000921.1 GCA_014378125.1 Vitreoscilla sp.
AGCGGATGCACGTTCAGGTCGGCGGTGGCGTGGCTGGGAACCCCCCGCTTGACTTCGTCGAGCACACCCACCGCCGAGCAGATCTGCCCCCGCGTGCAATCGCAGCCCTTCTTGGTGCCCGTCAGGTGCAGGTGCTCGCGCAACGCGTCGAGCAACGTCGTGCGGGTGTCGAGGTCGAGCGTGGTCGACTTGCCGTTGATCGACAGCGTCACCTGCGCGGTCGGCACCGATGCCTGCGTGACTGTGGACGAAGGCGACGCCGCCCTCCGTGGCGCCGCTGGCCAGCAGCGCCGCGGACGACGCGCTGGTCATCAACAGTTCGCGCCGGGTGATGGGGAGATGACTCGCCGCGTGTCGTTCCACCATTGTCTTGCTCCTCGCAGCTGGACGGTCTCCAACGCGAGGTCGAGGCAAACGTAGTGCCCCGCCGAACGAGCGTCGGTGGCTCGGCGCCGACGTCTACTTCAGGCGCTTGCCATTCACCTTCGCGGCCTCCACCGCCCACCCGTTTCCGGTCGCGAGGAAGTGCGCGTCACCGTCCGCCTCCACGCGGTCGCCCACTGTCAGCTTGAGCTTGGTGAAGCCGTCGGGCTTGACGTGGATGAAGTCGCCGCCGTCGAGCACGTAGCCGTTCGGCGCGCCATGCTTGGCGTAGTTGAATCGGACGATCTTGCCGGCATAGCCGGCGCCCTTCGCGGCGGCCCTCGGAGGCAGGGCGCCGTCCACCGACACCAGCTTCTGGAAAGCGTGCACGGGATGCTCGCCGTCTCCCTTGTCGGAAGGCGGCCTGTCCTGCGTCGCGACGATGATCGCCTGGCCGGCGACGAGACCCCCCATGAGATGGGCCGTCTTCTCGTCCTGCTTGTCGACGATTACTTGGACCGGCTGGCCCGAGACGCGCAGCAGGAAGCCCTCCACGCCGCCCTTGGGGCTGTAGACGACCTGGAGGAAGGTACCGTTCAATTTCGTGATGGTCATGGCGAGGCGGGGGATTGGAGTTCTTCCGCTTGGCATTCAATGTGCCGACGCCCTCCACCTTCACGCGGGAGTGTTTGCTCGGCGGGCGCCGAATTTGCCGCAATTGCCGGGTCAATCAAAAAAACGGAGAAATCGTATGGCAACGTATGGCAAGAAGTCGGGCGCGAAGGTCGAACGCGCGATGGACGAGATGAAGCATGGAACGCTCAAGAGCGGAGGCTCAGGCAAGACGGTGACAAACCCGAAGCAGGCGATCGCGATCGGCTTGTCCGAGGCTCGTGCCGAAGGCGCGATGGTGCCCGCGAAGCAGGCCCCGGCCAAGAAGGCGGCCGCCAAGAAGGCGCCGGCAGCGAAGAAGGCGCCGGCGAAAAAGGCTCCCGCCAGGGAGGCTCCCGCCAAGAAGGCCGCCCCGCGCAAGACCGCGGCCCGCAAGTCCAGCTGACCTCGGCCCCGTCTCGCTCAGCGTCCCTTGTGCTCCGGCATGATCGCCGCCAGCACCTGCTTGACGGCCCCGACGATGGCGCCGCCTTCGCTCGGGTCGCCCTTGACCAGGGCCTTGGCGAAGTTCGCCGCGTTCTTGAAGGTGATGTGCGGCGGCAGCGGCGGCACCTCGGGGTCGGTCTTCACCTCCAGCACCACCGGCCGGTCGCTGGCCAGCGACCGTTCCCATGCGGCGCCCAGTTCGTCGGGGTTGTCGCAATAGATGCCGCGCAAGCCGATCATCTCGGCGAAGCGGTGGTAGGGCACGTCGGGAATCTGCTGCGACGCGTCGAATTTCGGGTCGCCCTCGATCACGCGCTGCTCCCACGTCACCTCGTTGAGGTCGCCGTTGTTGAACACGCAGCAGATCCAGCGGGGGTCGTCCCATTGCTGCCAGTACTTGGCCACGGTGATGAGCTCGGCCATGTTGTTCATCTGCATGGCGCCGTCGCCCACCAACGCGATCACCGGCCGCTTCGGATGCGCGAACTTGGCGGCGATCGCATAAGGCACGGCCGCGCCCATCGACGCGAGGCCACCCGACAACGAGGCCATCATGCCGCGCTTCATGCGCAGGTCGCGCGCGTACCAGTTGGCGCACGAGCCCGAGTCGCTGGTGATGATGGCGTCGGCGGGGAGCCGCGGCGACAGTTCCCACGCCACGCGCTGCGGGTTCACCGGTGTGGCTGGCTGCATCGCGCGCTCCTCCAGCAGCTTCCACCAGGCGCGGTTCCAGCCGGCGATGTCGTCGCGCCAGGTGACCTCGATCTTCTGCTCGAGCAGCGGCAGCAGCGCGCGCAGCGTGAGCGCCGAATCGCCCACCAGGTTCACCTCCATCGGATAGCGCAGTCCCAGCATGTCGGGCGCCAGGTCGACCTGCACGCCGCGTGCGTGGCCCTCTTTGGGCAGGAACTCCGCATACGGAAAGCCCGAGCCGATCATCAGCAGGGTGTCGCACTCGTTCATCATCTTCCAGCTGGGCTCGGTGCCCAGCAGGCCGATGGCGCCGGTCACCCACGGCAGGTCGTCGGGTAGCACCGTCTTCCCAAGCAGTGCCTTCGCGGCGCCGGCGCCGAGCCGGTCAGCGATGGCGATCACCTCGTCGGTGGCATCGAGCGCCCCGGCGCCCACCAGCAGAGCCACCTTCTTGCCGGCGTTGAGCACCGCGGCGGCGCGTTGCAGGTCGGCCGCGGCGGGCACCACCTCCGGCTTGCACCAGCCTACGCCCGAATGCACGGTGCCGTGCGCACGGGCCGGCTCCTCGTACTTCTCTTCCTGCAGGTCGTTGGGCGTGTTCACGCTGCTGCCGATGCTCACGGGCCGGGGCCGCGCCAACCACGGCCACATCCTGGAGGAAGTGCGAAAGCTGGTGGAGGACGTGCGGGCCTGAGCGTCCGGCCCGTTTCTGTGCGGCATGCTACGGCTGCACCGGGGCAGCCTGCGCGAGCTGATGGTCGATCTGGCCGAAGAACTCACCGGCGTGCGACGCTGAGGCGGCGCGGGATTTCCACGGCTGGCACGCCCTCGATCCGGCGAGACAATGGTCGAGTCGTCAACGCTCACCAAGGATGCCCGTGGAGCCCATTGCTGCCTTCGCCCCGCCCAAGAGTTCCGTCCAGGACGTCGTCGAACCGGCGCGCATACCCATGCTGTTCAAGGTCATGCTCGTGGCCTTCTTCATCCTCGAAGGGCTGGGTATTCTCATTGGCAGGTCCATGGGAGGCATCGTCTGGATCGGCGTGATGGCCATTGCCGCCTGGGCCACCCTCGATGGCAATCGAGCCGCATCGCGCGTGCTGGGCTGTTTCCTGGCCTTCAATGTCGTTCTAGCGCTCGTGGCTGCTGCGGCAGCGTTCCGCCACAGTGCGCTTGCGGGCGGCATCTGTGTCGGCCTGGCCGTCTACGTGGGCGTTCTCGCCGGCTACATTTTCTTCAATCCGCGCATGCAGGCGGTCTTCGGAAAAGCCGAGGCGAAGAAGTGGAGCGGCGGCTGAGTCCGCCTCGAGCGGCATTGTTGCGGCGAGTGCACATCCACCCCGGGCAACACCCCGGCAATCAACGGCGCAGCGTCACTGGCCTAACATGGTCGCGTGACCCCGACCGCCTACGAACGCCACCTCGAACGCGCCGTTGCGCTGCTGTCGCGCCGCGTGCGCAGCGGCGCCGCAGGCCTCAGCGGCGAGATCGCCGCCGCCCCCGTGACCAACGCCGCGTTGCGCGCGCTGCGCGGCGAGGTCGCCTCGACGCTTGCGCGCCGCCACGCCCAGTTCGCGGCCGCGTTTGCCGACGCGTTGAAGCAGTCGGCCACCGAGTTCACGCATCCGCCCGCGGCGAAGCCGCCCGGCCAGTGGCTGGACCTGGGTGCATTCGAGATCATGGACGAGTCGCGCATCCAGGAGGAGATCGAGGTGGCCCAGGTCGTGCGGATCCTCGACGAGGACTGCACGGTGGAACTGCGCCGGCTGATCAAGTTCGAGGGCGCGTTGCGCCGCCCCGAGGGCGTGCGCGTGGCCGCGTCGCCCATCGGTCCGCCGTGCCTGGCGCGCGCGTTGTGGGCCGGTTCGGACGGCCTGGGCCTGGCGCCGCCGGCGCGCGCCGAGCTCGTGCGCTGCGTCGCGCGCTGGCTGGCCCCGCGCCTGGGCGAGCTCCTTGCCGCCGTGCGCCAGGCCGGCTTCGCGGACGCCTCGCACCTGGAGGCCACCGACCGCGGTGGCGAAGGCGCCGAAGAACGGTCCACGGTCCACCCACCCACCGGCTTCGACGTCACGCGACCCGGCGCGCTGTTCGAGCTGATGGACCTGGACGAGCAGCGCCCCGTGTTCGCGGCCTCCACGGCGCACACGCCCCTCGACCGCATTCCCGACACCCTGCCGATGCCGCTCGACGGCGACGACGCACGCATTCCGGGGCTGATCCACAGCCATCGCGAGGAACTCACCGCGCTGCGCGACGCCAGCAGCTCCCGGCTGGCGGCGGCGCTCATCAGCCACCTGTTCGTACAGATCGTGGCCGACGCCGCGCTGTCGGACGCGGCGCGCGTCTGGCTCGCCCGCGTGCAGCCGCTGGTGGTGCAGCTGGCCACGCACGACGCCACGCTGCTGCAGTCGCACCGACATCCGGTGTGGACGCTGGTCAACCGCGTGGCCACCACGATGAAGGCCGACAAGGGGCCGCCGGCGCCGGAGTTCGAGCAGTGGCTGTCCGACACGCTCGCGCAGGTGATGGCCGACCCGTCGACCGCGTCGTTCGAGGCGGCGGGCGAACGGCTGGGGCAGTGGCAGCGCAAGCAGGCGCAGCGCCGGCTGACGTCGGTGGAGGGTGCGCTCGACCTGCTGCGCCGCAACGCCTCGCTGGAGGAATTGGTGGAGCAGGCCAAGGCGCGGCTGCAGCGCAAGCTCGACTCGGCCAGGCCGCCGTCGCAGACGCGACGCTTCATCCTGACGCTGTGGGCGCTGGTGGTCGCGCAGGAGTGGACGACCCTGGGGCCCGAGCTGCGTCGCAACTCGCCGGCCATGGACACCGCCGTCGACATGATCTGGTCCACCGACAAGTCGCGCTCGCGCGCCGACGCGGCCACGTTGGTGGCGATGATTCCTGAACTGGTGGAGCGCGTGACGGCCGGCATGACCACCGTCAAGCTGTCCGACGCGATGCGCAAGGCCTGGCTCGACCAGATCGCCGCCATCCACCTGCACGCCATGCGCCGCCCTGCCGCCGAAGAGCCCGCCGCGGGGCCGGTCACCGTCGACCTGGAACTGGACGACGAACTCCCGCCGCCGCCACCGCCTCCGGCGCCGGTCCGCGCGTCGGACGCGTCGTCCCCGGTCGCGTCGCTGCATATCGGCGACACCGTCTCGATGCAATTGCACGGCGACTGGCAGGACGTGCAACTGCTGTGGATGAGCGACAACGGTTACTTCCTGCTGTTCGCCGGCAACGGCGACGGCTCGCACAGCTTCACGCGCAAGGCGCTCGAGAAGATGGCCGCCCAGGGCCTGATGCGCACCGCCGATTCCGGCTCGGCGCTGCAGCGCGCCAGCGACGAGCTCATTCGCCGCCGGCACTAGGATCTCTTCAGCCCTCGTGGCCCTGCACCTGGCGCTGCTGCGCCTGCCGGCGCAGCAGCGCCAGGTGCGGCGTCTGCGTCAGCAGTTCCAGCGGATACACGGCATCCATCAGGTCGAACACCATGCGCCACTCCGCGAGCGTGCCGCGCCACCAGCCGAGCTTCTCGGTCTTGCGCGACTGGGTGACGTCGCGCCAGTTCGCCACGGCCACCGGCAGGCGGGCGGCGATGATGCGCTTGTTCATGAACACCTCGATGCCGAAGCGGGGCAGGGCGTGGATCTCGTGCAGCACGTCGGCCAGCAGGCGCCGGTCCACCACGCGCTCGCCCGACACGAAGTCGATGCCGGCCCAGCGGAAGATGGCCAGGCTGTTGCGGCGCAGGCTCATGCTGACGGCGGCGCGGCCAGACAGCACCGGCATCGCCAGGGCGTCGAGATCCTGGGCGCGCAGGCCCTTCAGGTCGGCGTCCAGCAGCATCAGCAGGTCGTGGCGCGCGGCGGCCACGCCGGTGGCGATGGCCTGGCTCTTGCCGAGATTGCGCGGATGCGTGAGCAGGCGCACGCGCGGGTGACGCGACACCACCGCGGCCGTGTCGTCGGTCGACCCGTCGTCGACGACGATCACCTCGGCCACCAGCGGATGCGCGGCGGCCACCTCCAGCACCGCGCCGATGCGCGGGCCCTCGTTGAAGGCGCACACGATGCAGGTGATGCGGGGCATTGACGTGAAGTGATCCATGCGCGGCCATCGAGTGGGGACGGGTTCACTATCGACGCGCTTCGTGACAGCGTCACGGCATTGGCGATCGCATGTCGGAGGCATGTCCGTGTCGCGCTTGTCGTCGTGGCGTCATCGAGATGTCATGACCGCTTCACGCACAGGCCCGAGGCTCGCAAGCTGTCTTCATCCTGTCTGCCGCGATGCCCGCCTCCTTCCTGCTGCTGCTCGCGGCCCAGTTCATGTCGGCGCTGGCGGACAACGCGCTGCTCATCGTCACCATCGACCTGCTGCAACAGCGGGCGATGCCCGGGTGGCTCGCGCCGATGCTCAAGGTGGCCTTCATCGCGGCCTATGTGGTGCTCGCGCCGTTCGTCGGGCCGCTGGCCGATTCGCTTCCCAAGGCTCGGCTGATGGCGTGGATGAACGCGGTCAAGATCGGCGGCGTCGCGGCGCTGGTCATCGGCGTGCATCCGGTGGCGGCCTTCCTGGTGGTGGGACTGGGCGCCGCGGCCTATGCGCCGGCCAAGTACGGCCTGGCCACCGAGCTCGTGCGGCCCGACCAGCTGGTGGCGGCCAACGCCTGGATCGAGACGGTCGCCGTGTGCGCGGTGCTGCTGGGCACCGGCCTGGGCGGATTCCTGGTCAGCCCGTGGCTGCTGGCGCACGCCAGCCACGTCGTGGCCGACGCATTCGACCCCGTGCTGCCGTCGCTGCTGATCCTGCTGGGCGTCTACCTGCTCGCCGGCGTCCTCAACCTGGGCGTGCCCGACAGCGGCGTGCGCCACGCCATCGCGTCGCTGCATCCACGCGCGATGGTGCGCGACTTCGTGCAATCCAACCGTCGGCTGTGGCGCGATCCCGAGGGCGGGCTGTCGTTGGCCGTCACCACCATCTTCTGGGGCGTGGGCGCCACGCTGCAGTTCGCCGTGCTGCGCTGGGCGCGCGAGAGCATGCACCTGAGCCTGGACCGGGCCGCGTTCGTGCAGGCCGCGGTGGCGGTGGGCGTGATCGGCGGCGCCATGGCGGCGGGTCGTTGGGTGCCGCTGGCGCACGCCAGGCGCATGCTGCATGCGGGCGTGCTGTTCGGCGTGCTGATGATCGCGGTGCCCTTCATCACCGACCTGAACCTGGCCGTGGCGGTGCTGATCGTGGTGGGCGCCGTGGGCGGGCTGATGGTGGTGCCGCTGAACGCACTGCTGCAGGATCGGGGCA
>JACMOG010000922.1 GCA_014378125.1 Vitreoscilla sp.
CGCCCATGCTGCCAGCACCGACTCGTCCTGAGGAAACGGCTCGGCGTCACCCTTGTGCAGGCGGGCCCAGTGCTTCTTCAGCGCCGCCGCGTCATACGTGTAGTCGGCGGCGTCGTAGGGAAAGGCGGTCCATTTGGCCATGGCGTTGTCTCTGGGTTGGTTCTAGGATTTGTAGGCGTCCGCGAGCTGCTGCAGGTGCTCGCGCGCGGCCGGCTCCAGATAGGGCGTGAGCAGGCTCAGCACGTGCCAGGCGCCGCGCGCCAGCGTGGCGCCGGCCTGCTCGGGCTCGAGCGCCTTGCGCGGATCGCGCACGTACTCGTAGCTGAGCCAGTAGGTGAGCACCACCACCATCGACGTGGCCACCGACGGCAGGTCGTGGCGGTCGAGGCGCACCTCGGAGCTGCGGTTCATGCCATCGAGCACGGCCTCCACCGCGCGCGACTTGTTCTTCAGCACGAACTGGAAATGCGTCTCCAGGCGCCGGTTCTTCGACAGCAGGTCGTTGAGGTCGCGATACAGGACCCGGTACTGCCACACGAGCTCGAACATCATGTGGAAGAACAGCCACGCGTCCTCCACGTTGGCCACGTTGTCGGCGGCATGCAGCAGCTCGTCGAGCGCCTTCTCGTAGCGATCGAACAGCGTGTTGATCAGCTCGTCCTTGGCCGGGTAGTGGTAGTACAGGTTGCCCGGGCTGATGTGCAACTCGGCCGAGATCAGCGTGGTCGACACGTTCGGCTCGCCGAAGCGATTGAACAGGTCCAGCGTCACCTCGAGGATGCGTTCGGCGGTGCGTCTCGGCTTCTTGGCTTCCATTCGATCTTCTTGTTCTGCGTGTCCGCGCAATCTAGCATCCCGGCGCGCGGATGCACAGATTCGCATCCCCCTGTTGTGGAGGCACTTCTCGACGACTTCCTACAATGCAGCTCCCATGTCCGCGATTTCCTTCCAACAAGTCGAGAAGACCTATGCCAGCGGCGTGCGCGCGCTGGGCGGGGTCTCGTTCGACGTCGAGCCCGGCGAGTTCTTCGGCTTGCTGGGCCCCAACGGCGCCGGCAAGACGTCGTTGATCAGCATCCTCGCCGGCCTGGCGCGCGCCACGAGCGGCAAGGTGACGGTGATGGGCCACGACGTGGTCGACGACTACGCCGCCGCCCGCAAGTCGCTGGGCATCGTGCCGCAGGAGCTGGTGTTCGACCCGTTCTTCTCGGTGCGCGAGACCCTGCGCATCCAGAGCGGCTACTTCGGCGTGCGCAACAACGACGCCTGGATCGACGAGCTGCTGGCCAGCCTGGGCCTGGCCGACAAGGCGAACGCCAACATGCGCCAGCTGTCCGGCGGCATGAAGCGCCGCGTGCTGGTGGCGCAGGCGCTGGTGCATCGCCCGCCGGTGATCGTGCTCGACGAGCCCACCGCCGGCGTCGACGTGGAGCTGCGCCAGACGCTGTGGCAGTTCATCGCGCGGCTGAACCGCGAAGGCCACACGGTGCTGCTGACCACCCACTACCTGGAGGAGGCCGAGGCGCTGTGCCAGCGCATCGCCATGCTCAAGCAGGGCAAGGTGGTGGCGCTGGAGCGCACCTCCGTGCAGCTGGCCTCCACCGCCAGCACCATGCTGCGCTTCAAGACCGACCATGCGTTGCCCGCCAGCCTCGCGCAACGCGCGCGCGTCACCGGGCGTTCCGCGCAGGTGAGCGCGCGCGATCCGGCCGACGTGGAGGCCGTGCTGGCGCAGCTGCGCGAGGCCGGCGTGCCGGTGGAGGATCTCGAGATCGGCCGCGCCGACCTGGAGGACGTGTTCCTGGACATCATGACCGCGGAGCACGCACGATGAGCGCCCGCATCGTGCTCGCCGGCGCGCAGCCGCTGTTCCGCAAGGAGGTCCTGCGCTTCTGGAAGGTGGCGTTCCAGACCGTCGCCGCGCCCGTGCTCACCGCGGTGATGTACCTGCTGGTGTTCGGCCATGCCCTCAGTGGCCGCGTGAGCGTCTACGCCGGCGTCGACTACGTGCAGTTCCTCATCCCCGGCCTCGTGATGATGGGCGTGCTGCAGAACGCGTTCGCCAACAGCTCGTCGTCGCTGATCCAGAGCAAGATCACCGGCAACCTCGTGTTCCTGCTGGTGACGCCGCTGTCGCCCGCGGCCTGGTTCCTGGCCTACGTGGGCGCGGCCATCGTGCGCGGGATGGTGGTGGGCGCCGGCGTGATGCTGGTGACCGCGTGGTTCGCGCCGCCAGGGCTGGCCAACGCGCTGTGGATCCTGGTGTTCGGCTTGCTCGGCTCCGCGATGATGGGCACGCTGGGGCTGATCGCCGGGCTGTGGGCCGAGAAGTTCGACCAGCTGGCCGCGTTCCAGAACTTCATCATCATGCCGCTCACGTTCCTGTCGGGCGTCTTCTACTCGGTGCACTCGCTGCCGCCGCTTTGGCACTTCGTCAGCCGCCTGAACCCGTTCTTCTACATGATCGACGGCTTTCGCCACGGATTCTTCGGCGTCAGCGACGTCTCGCCGTGGCTGAGCCTGGGCGTGGTGGGCGTCGCCTTCGTGGTGGTGGCCGCCATCGCGCTCTCGCTGCTGCGCAGCGGCTACAAACTGAGGCACTGAACGATGAGCGATCTGCAACCCGTCGCGGACGGAACGAACCCGGCGCACCGCGTGTTCGCGGTGCTGGGCACCTTCATCGGCACCGCCGCCGTGTCGGCGCTGCTGTGGAACTGGTGGTCGGACCGATGCGGCGACAACTGTCCCCAGCCCAGCATCGTCCACATGCTCGTGTTCCTGGCGCTGTTGCCCACGGCGGGCACGATGGCCGCGGTGCTGCTGGTGTCCATCAAGGCGTCCGCCGCGTTCAAGTGGCGCCTGGCGGGCGGGTTCCTGCTGGCGGCGGTGATCGTCGGTGCCCTCGTGGCCCGCGTCCCGGGTGCCTGAGGGATAATACGGATCCCATGACCGATCCCACGCCCCAAGACGTCCAGCGCTACATCGCGGGCGGACTCCCCTGCGATCACCTCGAGGTGGAGGGCGACGGCCGACATTTCTTCGCCACCATCGTGTCGGCGGAGTTCGAAGGCCTGATGCGCATCCGCCGCCACCAGCGCGTGTATGCGGCACTCGGCGAGCGCATGCGCGAGCAGATCCACGCCCTGTCGATGAAGACGTTGACGCCGGCCGAATGGGCCAGCCAGCGTGCGCTCGGCAGCGACGCCGCCAGCCAATCCCACTGACGCTCCCCGCGCGGCACCGCCGCGGGGGAGAGGGTCCCAGCCAGAGCACCTCGATGGACAAACTCCTGATTCGCGGCGGTCGCCGCCTCAACGGCGAGGTGACGATCTCCGGCGCCAAGAACGCCGCGCTGCCCGAGCTGTGCGCCACGCTGCTGGTGCCCGGCCCCGTGACGCTGCACAACGTGCCGAAGCTGCAGGACGTGGCCACCGCGCTGAAGCTGATCCGCAACATGGGCGTGGCGGTGAACTGGGGCGCGGAGACCGAGGGTGGCCGCCTGGACGAGGTGGTGATCGACGCGAGCGGGCTCACCTCGCCCGAGGCGCCGTACGGGCTCGTCAAGACGATGCGCGCCAGCATCATGGTGCTGGGCCCGCTGCTGGCCCGCTTCGGCGAGGCCACGGTGTCGCTGCCGGGCGGTTGCGCCATCGGCTCGCGCCCGGTCGACCAGCACATCAAGGGCCTGCAGGCCATGGGCGCCGACATCCGCGTGGAGCACGGCTACATCCTGGCCAAGGCCGTGAAGCTGAAGGGCGCGCGCATCACCACCGACATGGTGACGGTGACGGGCACCGAGAACCTGCTGATGGCCGCGACGCTCGCCGAAGGCGAGACGATTCTCGAGAACGCCGCGCAGGAGCCCGAGATCCCCGACCTGGCCGAACTGCTGATCTCGATGGGCGCGAAGATCGAGGGCCACGGCACCAGTCGCATCCGCATCCAGGGCGTGGACAGGCTGCACCCGCCCGCGAAGCCGCATCGCATCGTGCCCGACCGCATCGAGGCCGGCACCTTCCTGTGCGCGGTGGCCGCGGCCGGCGGCGACGTCACCCTGCGCAACGCCGAGGCGCGTCATCTGGAGGCCGTCATCGAGAAGCTGCGCGACGCCGGCGCCACCATCGACGCCGGCGACGGCTTCATCCGCGTGCAGTCCGCGGGCGCGGGCCACCTGAAGGCCGTCAGCTTCCGCACCAGCGAGTACCCGGCGTTTCCCACCGACATGCAGGCCCAGTTCATGGCCGTCGACTGCCTGGCCCGCGGCACCGCGACGATCGCCGAGACGATTTTCGAGAACCGCTTCATGCACGTCAACGAGCTGGTGCGCCTGGGCGCGAAGATCGAGGTGGACGGCAAGCTGGCGGTGGTCACCGGCGTCGGCAAGCTGTCAGGCGCCACGGTGATGGCCACCGGGCTGCGCCCTTCGGCCAGCCTGGTGATTGCCGGGCTGGTGGCCGAGGGCCAGACCCTCCTCGAGCGCA
>JACMOG010000923.1 GCA_014378125.1 Vitreoscilla sp.
CGGCTGCAGATGCTGGACGCGCGCAGCATGGAGTGGACGACGATCCGCGTGGCGCGCGACCCCGCGTGCCCGGCCTGCGCGTCGCGGCCGCTGCGCCGCGATTGAGTCATCCTGCGCGGAGTCGCAGGATCCCCGCTGGCGAGCCGTGCGTCGCGCGGCTGAGCCTGCGCTGACGCGCGATCCATGGAGCCTGGGGTAAGCTTCATTTCCATGAAGCATCGCCCCCTCAAAGCACGCAATTTCCGGAGCGCCGGCCAGGACGCCGCCAACGCCAAGCTGCCCTCGCTGTACGACGGCCCCGGCAGCGCCTACCACCTCGCGTTCACCGACCTCGACTTCCTGCTCCAGGACGAGCTGCGCCCCGTGCGCGTGCAGCTGGAGTTGATGAAGCCGGAGATGGTGCAGACCCGGCTGGGCATCGAGTCCACCATCGTGCTGTTCGGCAGCGCCCGCATCAAGCCTCCCGAGGCCGCGCAGGAACTGCTGGCAGCGGCCATCAAGAGCTGCGACGCGCTGGCCATCAGGCGCGCCGAGAGCGCCGTCTCGATGAGCCACCACTACGTGGAGGCGCGCCGCTTCGCGTCCATGGTGACCACCGGCACGCGTCACCTGGCCACGCCCATCCACGTGGTCACCGGCGGCGGCCCCGGCATCATGGAGGCGGGCAACCGCGGCGCGTTCGAGGTGGGCGGCAAGAGCATCGGCCTCAACATCGTGCTGCCGCACGAGCAGCAGCCCAACCCATACATCACGCCCGAGCTCTGCTTCCAGTTCCACTACTTCGCCATGCGCAAGATGCATTTCCTGATGCGCGCCGTGGCCCTGGCGTGCTTCCCGGGCGGCTTCGGCACGCTCGACGAATTGTTCGAGGTGCTCACGCTGATCCAGACCGGAAAGTCGCGTCCGCGCCCCATCCTGCTGTTCGGCGCGGCGTTCTGGAAGCGCCTGATCGACTTCGACCTGCTGATCGAGACGGGCATGATCGCGCCCGACGACATCCACCTGTTCAAGTTCGTGGAGACGGCCGAGGAAGGCTGGGCCGCGCTCAAGGGCGCCTACGGGTTCGAAGGCATCGAAGACGTGCCGATCACCACCGCCGGCGAGCATTGATCGGCGGAACGCCTTCCAACTCGAATCATTCGCACCTCGCCCGCGAGGACAATACGCCATGACCAAAGTTTCCCTGATCGGCGCGCCGACCGACATCGGCGCAGGCGCCCGCGGCGCCAGCATGGGCCCTGAAGCAATGCGCGTGGCGCAGATCGGCCCCACGCTGGAGGCCCACGGCATCGAAGTGTTCGACCGCGGCAACCTGCAAGGCCCGGCCAACCCGTGGCTCCCGCCGCCGGAGGGCTCCCGCCACCTGCCCGAAGTGGCCGCCTGGAACAACGCCGTGCACGACGCCGTGTACGCCGAGCTGGGCCTGGGCCACCTGCCCATCCTGCTGGGCGGCGACCATTGCCTGGGCATCGGCTCCATCAGCGCCGTGGCGCGCCACTGCCGCGACACGGGCAAGAAGCTGCGCATCCTGTGGCTCGACGCGCACGCCGACTTCAACACCCACGTGCTCACGCCCAGCGGCAACATCCACGGCATGCCCGTGGCCTGCCTGTGCGGCCACGGCCCGAAGGAGCTGATCGAGATCGGCGGCAAGGTGCCGGCCATCAGCCCCAAGTGGATGCGCCAGATCGGCATCCGCAGCGTCGACGCCGGTGAGAAGAAGTTCGTCCACGAGATGGGCCTCGAGGTGTTCGACATGCGCTACATCGACGAGATGGGCATGCGTCACACGATGGAACTCGCACTCGCCACGCTCGACGACAACACCCACCTGCACGTAAGCTTCGACGTCGACTTCCTCGACCCGCAGATCGCCCCGGGCGTGGGCACCGTCATCCCCGGCGGGCCGACGTACCGCGAGGCCCAGCTGTGCATGGAGATGAACGCCGACACGGGGCGGCTGGCGTCGCTCGACGTCATGGAGCTGAATCCGGCGCTGGATGTGCGCAACCAGACTGCCGTGCTGGCCGTCGACCTGATCGAGAGCCTGTTCGGAAAAAGCACCTTGATGCGGAGGTGACCGGGGTCGCTGCGACGCAGCGTTCGTGCCGCATACTGGGCCCGCCATGTCGCCCCTGCGCACGCCGCACAGC
>JACMOG010000924.1 GCA_014378125.1 Vitreoscilla sp.
CGGCGCGCCAAGGCGGCATTGCCGTGACGCCGACGCATCACCGCATCCAATTCAGCGCGCTGTTCGATCTTCAACATGGGTCTTTGCATGCCTCACTATCTGAGTGCAATGCATCTGATTTCAATGATTCAGTGGACTAGGAATGTTGGTTGCCGCTCACCACATCCGCGGATGGAGATGTGGATTCGGCGTGAAAGAATTGTGCGGAAATACACCGGCGCGCGGTCCCCCCGGCTCATGGGGTTTCGATGTGGCGCGCAGTGGGCGAACGTTCGCTGGACTGCTCGGCTTCAGGTCGAAAAAATCTCCGAGCCCATTCTGTAGGCCGCAGATCGGATGCCCTGCTGGGGTGGGGCGTCGTTCGGGCGATCTCGATAGCCTCCGCCAGTGTCAGTGGCCGTCGAAGTGGCTCACTGTCTCAAGACGCGTTTCACACCGGGCGGCCAGGACGGCGGCGCGGCATGCTGACCTGCGGATTCGATGGATCTGGGTCTGATGCGTTCCGCGCGGTCGCGACGGACCGCCACGAAGCTGACGGTCCCCAAAGGCAGAAAGTGGCCGACCTCCGACGGCCGGCTCGCGGAACTTCTCGCCCCGAAGCGGCCAGTCAGGATGCGTTCTTGAGCGTCAGCAAAGTGGCGTCGAACTCGTCTGACGGAGGACCCGGCATCGGCCAAGAGCGGCCTGCCGCGAGCGGCAGCTATCGAGAAGGAAGCAGCTTGTGGGCAGAAACGCGCGCCGTCGGTTCGGCGGCGCCTCGCTGCTCCACTGTCGATGACGCGGTGGCGCGCCGTTCAGGCGCGCGCCACCGCGTAGCTCAAGCTACTGCGTGACGCAGGTGAAGCTCGCGGCCAGATTCACGTCGCCACTGCCGTTGTAGCGCGGCCAGGACGGGTACTCGCAGAGCGGCCGTGTGCGGCCCGCCACGGCGGCCGTGTCGGCGACGATCTGGGGCGGCGGTGCGGTGCTCTTCTCGACCCAATTTTCGAGCGTCGTGAGCGAATCCCACGCCGCGTTGAATTGCGTGCTCACCGCGTGGTTGTAGCCTGGGATCTCGTAGTACCGCATGAAGTCGGTGACCGCTGCGCTGCCCATCGTCTGGCGCACGCGGCTCATGAACTGCTGCGATTCCCGGTTAGGCACAAGACCGTCATGGACGCCGTGTGCGATCAGGATCTTGCCGCCCTTGGCGCGTAGCCCCGAGAAGTCGGTGCGGTTCGCGTCCTGGATGGCGCCGAGGTCGATGATGCGCTGCTGCAGGGGCCCGGGGTTCAGCGGGTCGAGGGTCAGCGGGGTGGCGTTCGCATCGCGGGTCACGAAGTACTTCACCCACTGATCCCAGAACGTGCTGCCGTACGGGGGCGTGTTCGCCGCGTTCACCGCGGTCGGCATCGGATTGGCCGGCTGCTGCACACCGAAGGTGAGCGTCAGCACCGTCGGCTGCAGTGCGGTCTGGGTCGAGTTCATGCCCGTCGCGGGAATGCCGAGGTCGGTACCCCACACGGTGTACCCGGGAGACACGTTCTCGCCGCTGGGGAGCCGGTAGGGCAGCAGCGTCGACTGGCCGAAGAGCTTCAGCGCGTTGATCATCTGCGGCGTCACGCAGCTGTCGTTGTTCTGCCCCGCCGGGCAAACGATGGGTGCGCCGTTCAGCGTGGCGGTGCTGGGATCGAAGCTCGCGTCGCACGCGGACTGATTGGAGATCAGGCCGTCGACGACGTTGTCGAGCCCGTCGCAGGCCTGCACGGCGGCATCGAACACCACCTTGCGTTGTGCCCGGTTCGGATAGGCATTGGGCTGCGCCAAGGCTTGCGTGACGCGGCCGAGGTGCAGGTTGAGCGCGGTCGCGTTCCAGGCCGGGTAAAGCACGATGGCGCCGTCGAAATCCTCCGGCCAGGTGCTTACCGCGATCAGTGCCCCGCGGCCACCGGTGGAGCCGCCGGCGAAGTACGTGCGCTGCGGCTTCGTGCCGTAGCGCGCCTCGATCAGCGCGCCCGCGACATCGCGGGTCTTCTTGAGCGCGTCGCCTCCGAAGTTGCGCAACGCCTCGTCGTTGGCACCGAAGCTCCCGTCGCGGCTGCCGGCGGGGCCGGCCTGGTGCCCCGAGTCGCTGCCGAAAGTGGCGTAGCCGCGACCGAGCGGCGTGGCCTTGTCGGTCGGGCCGGCCGGGACGTTGCCAGCGCCGGTGGCGATCGTGCCGTTGTAGCCGCCGCCGCCGAACATCATGGCCTTGTTGTTCCAGGTGGTCGGCAGGTTGAGCTGGAACTTGATCTTCGGCGCGCTTGCGGCGACGGGGTTGATGACACCCAAGACCCGGCAGTATTCGCCGACGGTCGCGGTGGCGGCCACGGTCTGCGTGCTCGTGACCACCGCGCCCGTGGTCGGCAGGCCGATGGCCGCGGTGGTCACAGTCTTGCCATTAAGGTCCGCACAGGTCAGCGGCTGCGCTTGCGGCGCATCGTCGTCCCCGCCACCGCACGACGCCAACTGAAGGCACAGGCCAGCGGCCAGCGCCAGCGCGGTCGGACGGAAGCGCTCGTTTTGATTGGCAAAAGACATGGGGAATCCTTAAGTTCTGTTCGAAGAATGGGGGGTGCCCATCACCCCGTCGCATCAGCGTAAAGAAAGACAGGAGCTGCCGATACCCGCGACAGCCCTTAGGTGCTGACCCTAACGCCGAGGCGTTGCCAGACGTGGGCGATCGGGGCACTCGTGTCTCCCGATCCTGTGCCGTGCGGCAGACTTCCTATGACCGCTTCAGGGCGCTCCCTTCGGGACGTTGAAAGACGGCTCAGGGTCGATTCGAGCCCATCGCGCGAGGCGGAAGCGGCCGTTCAAAGGGTCTGGCAGCCACGCTGCAGTTTGAGTGACG
>JACMOG010000925.1 GCA_014378125.1 Vitreoscilla sp.
ACCTGCTGATGATGACGGCCACGCCCATTCCGCGCACGCTGGCCATGACCTATTTCGCCGACCTGGACGTGAGCACCCTCGACGAGCTGCCGCCCGGCCGCACGCCCGTCGTCACCCGCGTGTTCGCGGACATCCGCCGTCCCGACGTGGTGGAGCGCATCCGCGACGACATCGCCGCCGGCCGCCAGGTCTACTGGGTGTGCCCGCTGACCGAGGAGTCGGAGGACGCCGAGAACGCCGCCGCGGAGCACGCCGGCCGCGCCGAGCCGCTCACCCTGCAGAACGTCACCGTCACCCACGCCGCGCTGGCCGCCGCGCTGCCGGGCATCGGCGTGGGGCTGCTGCACGGCCGCATGCGGCCCGCCGAGAAGGCCGCCGTGATGGCGCAGTTCAAGTCCGGCGCGCTGCCGGTGCTGGTGGCCACCACCGTCATCGAGGTCGGCGTGGACGTGCCCAACGCCAGCCTGATGGTGATCGAGCACGCCGAGCGCTTCGGCCTGGCCCAGCTGCACCAGCTGCGCGGCCGCGTGGGCCGCGGCAGTGCCGCCAGCGTGTGCGTGCTGCTCTACGCGCCGCCGCTGTCGCTGGTGGGCAAGGAGCGCCTGAAGGCGATGGCCGACACCACCGACGGCTTCGAGATCGCCCGGCGCGACCTGCAGATCCGCGGGCCGGGAGAGTTCATGGGCGCGCGCCAGTCGGGCGACCAGCTGCTGCGCTTCGCCGACCTGGAGGAGGACGCGCCGCTGCTGGCCCACGTGCGCCAGATCGCGCCCGAGCTGCTGGCCAGGGCGCCCGGCGCCGCGTCGGCCCACGTCGAACGCTGGCTCGGCGGCAAGCTGGAGTGGATGAACGCCTAGAACTGTTGCGCGTGTGAACATGGGTCCCCCGGCGCGCGCGGAATCATCACAATAGGGCCATGACACTCACCGAACTGCGCTATATCGTCGCGGTCGCCCGCGAACGGCACTTCGGCCGCGCGGCGGAGGCGTGCTTCGTGTCACAACCCACGCTCTCGGTGGCCATCAAGAAGCTCGAAGAGGAACTCGACGTCAAGATCTTCGAGCGCGGCAGCAACGAGGTGAGCCTCACCACGCTGGGCACGGCCATCGTGCGCCAGGCCCAGAGCGTCATCGAACAGGCCGCCGCCATCAAGGAAATCGCCAAGCGCGGCCAGGATCCGCTGTCAGGCGCGCTGAAGCTGGGCATCATCTACACGATCGGCCCGTACCTGCTGCCGCAACTGGTGCGCCACGCCATCGAACTCACGCCGCAGATGCCGCTGATGCTGCAGGAGAACTTCACCGTCAAGCTGCTCGACATGCTGCGCACCGGCGAGCTCGACTGCGCCATCATGGCCGAGCCGTTTCCCGACAGCGGCCTGGCCATCGCCCCGCTGTACGACGAGCCCTTCGTGGTGGCCGTGCCGCGCGCCCACGCGCTGGCCGGAGAGACGTCCATCTCGTCGGAGCGCCTGAAGCAGGAGACGATGCTGCTGCTGGGCACGGGTCACTGCTTCCGCGACCACGTGCTCGAGGTCTGCCCCGAGTTCGCCCGCTTCTCGAACGACGCCGAGGGCATCCGCAAGAGCTTCGAGGGCTCGTCGCTCGAGACCATCAAGCACATGGTGGCCTCGGGCATGGGCATCACCGTGGTGCCGCGGCTGTCCATCACGCACGGCATGGACGACCCGCAGTCGCACGCGCTGGTCAGCTACATCCCGTTCGAGGCGCCGGTGCCCACGCGCCGCGTGGTGCTGGCCTGGCGGCGCAGCTTCCCACGCTACGAGGCCATCGCGGCCCTGCGCAACGCGGTCTACGCCTGCACGCTCGAGGGCGTGACCCGACTCTCGGACTAGCGCTCTGGAACTCGAACCCGCTCCCACCGTGCGTGCCTGGCTGGCAGCGCTCACGCTGGGCCTGCCGTGCGCCGTCGCGGCGGCCGCCCCCGTCGTCGACGAAGCGCCGCTTGGCGCGGTCTCGTCGCCCGCGGCCGCCAGCGGCGCCATGGCGACGCCGCCGCGCGTGCTGCACGTGGTGGGCGCCGACAACTACCCGCCCTACCTGTTTCGCGACGAGGGCGGCCGGCCCACCGGGCTGGTGGCCGACGAATGGGCGTTATGGGAGAAGAAGACCGGCGTGCACGTCGACCTGCAGCCGGTGGAGTGGTCGGAGGCGCTGCGCCGCGTGGCCAAAGGGGACGCCGACGTCATCGACACCATCTTCTGGTCGTCCGAGCGCGCGCGCACGATGGACTTCACCGCGCCGTTCGCCGACGTACGCGAGCCGATCTACGCGGAGAGCGGCGTCAAGGGGCTGGTCGACCTGCACTCGCTGCACGGCTTCCACGTGGCCGCGCTCGCCGGCGACGTGTGCATCGAGCGGCTGCACGCCGGTGGCGTCGCGCTGATCGATACCTATCCCAGCTACCAGAGCCTGATCGCCGCGGCCGTGGCCGGCGGCCCCAGGATCTTCTGCATGGACGGCCCGTCGGCCGAGTACTACCTCTACAAGGCCAACGCGTCGCAGCGCTTCCGCGAGGCGTTCGTCATGTACTACGGCCACATGCATCGCGCGGTGCGGCGCGGCGATGGCGCCACGCTGTCGCTGATCGAGAGAGGCTTCGACGAGGTGTCGCCGGCCGAGAAGAAGGCGCTGGAGGACAAGTGGTTCGGCGCCGCGCTGGCGGGCTCGCGCTGGCTGCGCGTGGTGGCCGTGGCGGCCGGCGCGCTGGCCTTCGCGGTCATCGTCGCCGTGCTGTGGGGACTGGTGCTGCGGCGCGCCGTGCGCGACAAGACGGCCGAGATCGACAGCCAGTCGCGGCGCCTGCGCACGCTCATCGACACGCTGCCCGATCTCGTCTGGTTCAAGGGCGTCGATGGCCGCTTCCTGGCCTGCAACGTGCGCTTCGAGCGCTTCATCGGCGCGCCCGAGAACGAGCTCCTGGGCCATCCCGCGAGCGCGTTCCTGCCGGCCGCGGTAGCCGCCGAGTTCGCCGCGGCCGACCAGCGCGCGATCGAGGTGCGCGCGCCGGTTCCTCACCAGTTCACCCTCACGTACGCGCACGACGGCCACCAGGAGCTGGTGGAGTCGCTGCACACGCCGGTGTTCGGCTCGCACGGCGAGCTGGCGGGCGTGCTGAGCATCGGCCGCGACGTCACCCAGCGGCGCGACGACGAGCGCCACCTCCGCCGTCTCAACCGCCTCTACCAGGTGCTGACCAACGTGCACGCGGCCATCGCGCGCGAGCGCGCGCCCGAGCCGCTGTTCAACGCGGTATGCCAGATCATGGTGCGCGACGGCGGCCTGCGCATGGCCTGGATCGGCCGGCCCGACGTGGAGGCCGGCGAGCTGGTGCCCGTGGCCTGGGCGGGCAAGACGGGCGACTACCTCAGCCCGCCGCACGCCTCGCTGGCCGCCGGTCCGCGCGGCCTCGCGCCCAGCGTGCAGGCCTTCCGCGAGGGCCGCGCGATGCACTCCACCGACGTCGGCAGCGACCCCGACATGGTCACCTGGCGCGAAGGCGCGCTGGCGCTCGGCTATCGCTCGTCGTCGGCCTATCCGCTGAAGTCGCGCGGGCGCACCGTGGGCGTGTTCACGATGTACTCGTCGGCCATCCAGTTCTTCGATGCCGGCGAGCTGGCGCTGCTGGAGCGGCTGTCGGAGGACATCGGCCGCGCCCTCGAGGCCTACGAGCTGGCCGAGGAGCGCGAGCGTGCGGTGACGGCACTGCGCGACAGCGAGGCCCGCTTCGCCACGATGTTCCGCACCAATACCACCGGCCTGGGCCTGACCACGTACGAAGGCCAGCGCTTCCTGGAAGTGAACGACTCCTTCGTGTCGATGTTCGGCTACTCGGCCGACGAGGCCATTGGCCGCAACGGCGTCGACCTCGACACCTGGGTCGACTTCAAGGTACGCGACGAGGTGGTCGCGGTGCTGCGGCGCGACGGCGAGGTGCGCAACGTGGAGACCCAGTTCCGCACCCGCAGCGGCGACCTGTTCTACGCGTCGTTCTCGGCCACGCGCGTGTCGATCGGCCGCGAGGACCTGGTCATCGCGTCGTACTTCGACCTCACCGCGCAACGCCTGGCCACGCGCACGCTGGAGGATCGCAAGCTGGAGCTGGAGCGCATCGTGTCGCAGCGCACGTCCGAGTTGAGCCGCGTGCTGGATGCGATGCCCGACCGCTATTTCCGCATCCGCCAGGACGGCACCGTGGTGGACTTCCGCATGGGCATCCACTTCGACAGCTACAGCGACACCACGCAGGTGCTGGGCCGCCGCATCGACGAGCTGCTGCCGCCACAGGCGTCCGATCCGCTGAACGACGCCCTGCAGGAAGCGCTCGCCACCAAGGGCCTCGTGATGACGGAGTACGCGTTGCCGTTCCCCGATGGCGAGCGTCACTTCGAGGCCCGCACGCTGCCCCTGGGCACCGACCAGGTGATCATGTTCGTGCGCAACATCACCGACCGCCACTCGCTGGAGGCCGATCGCGAGCGCGCGCGCCTGAGCGCGGTGGAGCTGGCCAGCGCGAAGAGCGAGTTCCTGGCCAACATGAGCCACGAGATCCGCACGCCGCTCAACGGCCTGCTGGGCCTGGCGCAGATCGGCCTGCGCGACACCGCCGATGCGCGCACGATGGACACCTTCGCCGCCATCCTCAACTCGGGCCGCCTGCTGCTGGGCATCGTCAACGACGTGCTCGACTTCTCCAAGATCGAGGTCGGCAAGCTCCGCGTGGAGCAGCGCCCGATCGCGCCGCGCGCGCTTGCCGAGGAGGCCGTGGCGCTGCTGCGCGCCCGCGCCGCCGAGAAGCACATCGGGCTCGACCTGGCGTTCGACGCGGCGCTGCCGGAGCGTTGCGTGGGCGACGCCCTGCGCACGCAGCAGGTGCTGGTGAACCTGTTGTCCAACGCCATCAAGTTCACCGAGACCGGCGGCGTCGACGTGTGGGTGGGCGTCGACACCGGCGCCGAGGCTGAGGGCGCGCAGATGGTCTACCGCGTCACCGACAGCGGGATCGGCATCGAGCCGGAACACCTGAAGCACCTGTTCGACGCGTTCCAGCAGGCCGACACCTCCACCACGCGGCGCTTCGGCGGCACCGGCCTGGGGCTGGCCATCAGCCGCCGCCTGGCCGAGCTGATGGGCGGCGACGTGCTGGTGCGCACGGAGCCGGGCGTCGGCAGCGTGTTCGAGCTGCGCCTGCCCTTCGTGGCCGCGCCCGAGGGGATGCCGGAGCAGGCGCCCGCCGTCGCCTGGGGCGACACGCCGCGCCGCCTCGAGGGCGTGCGCGTGCTGGTGGCCGAGGACAACGAGGTCAACCAGATCGTGCTGGAACGCGCGCTGGAGCTCGAGGGCGCCATCACCACGCTGGTGGGCGATGGCCGCCAGGCCGTCAACCGCGTGCTGGCCGACGGCCGCGAGGCCTGGGACATCGTGTTGATGGACATCCAGATGCCCGAGATGGACGGCTACGAGGCCACGCGACGCATCCTCGAGCTCGCGCCCGACCTGCCCGTCATCGGGCAGACCGCGCACGCGATGCTGGACGAGCGCCGCGAGTGCCTGGCCGCCGGCATGGTCGACCACATCGCCAAGCCGATCGACTTCAAGCTGCTCGTCGACATGATCGTGCGGCAGCTGGGCTGAGTCAGGCTGACTTGCCCAGCCGCGCCAGCTCCGCGGCCTTGAGCGAGTTCATCAGCGACAGCATCGTGCCGAACGCGTTGCCGCCGCCGCCTTCGGAGCCGCCGATCTGGATCTGCGGCACCAGCGGCACGCGCGCGGTCTCGAACGCCTCGGCCAGGCGCAGCATCACGGTCTGCATCAGCTGCTTGTCGGCGCCTTCGCCCTCCAGCGCGACCGACTTCGCGTGGATGGCCGCGGCCTCGGCCTCGCCGACCGCCTTGATCGCCGCGGCGCGGCCCGCGCCTTCGTTCTCCTGGCGGAACCGGTCGCCCTGCGCAAGCGATTCGATCTCCTGGCGCCGGCGCTCTGCCGCCTTGACCAGCGCGGCCCCGTTGTTGTCCTTGATCGAGATGTCCACCAGCGAACCGGTGAGTTCGGCCTGCTTCTCGGCCCGCTTCTCGGCCTCGTTCAGCTCGCGCTGCTTGTCGGCCGCGATCTGCTTCTGCGCGAACGTCTCCACCTGCTCGCGCGCGATCTGGCGATCACGCAGCTGCGACATGATGTTCTCGATGCGGTTGTCGCCCGGCTGCGGCTTGGGCGTGCCGATCAGCACTTCCTGGAACTCGAGCGAATAGGCCTGGAAGCGGCCGTGCATGTCGATCGACGCGCCGGCCTGCAGCTCGCTGCGCGACTGGATCAGCTCGATGAACGTGCGCGTCTGCGACACGTTCTTGAAGTACGACGACACCATCGGGTCGAGCGTCTGCTCCACCAGCTGCTTGACGTTGCCGAACCGCTGCACCACCATCGGCGCCTTGCGGTAGTCGATGTGCACCACCACCGACAGCGGCAGCAGCGGCTCGAACGCGTCCTTGGTGATCAGCGTGATCTCGCGCAGGTTCGAGTCGAAGTTGGAGCCCGTGACGCCGGTCTGCCACATCAGCACGAAGTTGGTGGTGGGCACCAGCTCGATCTTGCCGGCGTACGTGTTGAACGCGTACTTGCCGGGCATCAGCGGGTCGCGCCACACGCCGCGGCAGCCGGTCTCCACCAGCTCGCCGTGCGAGTAGTCGGCGCCCGACATGTCGTTGCCCTTCCGGCCCGTGTACGACACCACCACGCCGACGAAGCCGACGGGGATCACCGTCTTGGTGATCAGCTCCACCGTGGCGAACAGGCGGTTGATGTAGTACGTGCCTTCCACCAGCACGCGTTCCTGGCGGCCACGCTTGCCGCCGTCCTTCAGGAACTTCTCGGGCTCCTGGAACGAGTTGTGATGGTCGCCCACGTCGGGCGCGAGCAGCTCGTCGCGCGGCAGGGCGGGGCCGTCCTGCACAGTGACCACGGCCAGCAGGTCGGACGCATGCGAATCCTCCGTGCCCTTGATCACCAGCGGCGAGAAGCCGCGGCGCAGGTCGAGCAGCTCGCGCATCTTCTGGTAGTACTCGCGCTCGGTGGCGTCCATCGTCATCGAGTACGTGGTCTCCTCCGTCATCACCACGAACAGCGCCGGGTTGATGATGTGCGTGCCCTCGCGCAGGATCTTGCGCTGCGGGCCCTTCTGGCCGCCGCCGACGAGGAACGCGCGCACGTCGAGGAAGTTGTGCACCGTGGCGTTGTCGGCCAGCGTCTGCCCGGCGGGCAGGTCGACGCCGTCACGCGCGAACACGTAGCCGATCTTGCCCTGCGTCACCGACACCATCGGGCAGATGTGCACGCGGTACTGCAGCGGCGTGAAGAAGTGGAACCCGCCGCGGCGCAGCTCGGCCTGGAAGCCGGCCTCGCCATTGAGCGCCAGCAGGCCCAGTTGCACCGAGCCGCTGCCGCTCCACAGCTTCTCGACGATCCCGATGCGGTCGTTGGGGATGTAGCGCACCGCGCCCGTGAGCGAGGCGAACAGCCACGCCAGCAGCAGTCCGCCGAGCACCATGCCGACCGCGGCGAGCGTGGCCGAGCCGGTGGTCCAGCCACTGTGAAAGAAATCCGAGAACATGATGACCTTCCTCGAGTGTTGTCACTCGTTGGTGTTGTGTCCGGGCGTGCGCAGGCCGCGGCGGCGCGGGTGCGCCGCGTCGCTGGAAACCTGCACGAGGGATCCCGGAACGGGAGCGCGCGGCATCACGCCGGCGCGACACGAGCGGCCCGCGGCCACATGGCCGCCAGCCGGAACGTTCAGCAAGGGAACAGCGGAGTTGCCGTCAGGCCCGCTCCGACGCGAAGCGCCGGTGTCGGAGGCCCGGAGGAGCGTTGCAATCGCTGCGACCCCACGGCCAACACGCCGTTGCGTCGGACGCGGCAACCGGGTGGTTGCCGACCGGGGCCGGGCTCAAGTCACTGAAGCCGGCGAACGCGACGCACGGGGCGCCGCTGGAGCGAAAGGTACGCAAGTTGGACTCACTGTCAGCGGCCACGACGGGCCCGACAACAGGCATCTTGCGCTGCGTGTTGCGGTGCGTCAATGGGGCTGCGGATGGGGATCTAGAGTCTCGTCCCTAGCGCCAGGCCGCGGCTTGGAGAACGCTTCGCAAGTGCATTCGCGATGGCGCGCGGGAGGCCTGGAAAACCGGCCGATCGGCGCGGGGCGAGTGGCTGGCAGCGGCCCAGAATGGACTGTGTCCATCGTCATCCACTGCGCCGCCCCAATCATGTCGTCCTCATTCTTCATGCGCCCGCTTGGGCTGCTCTGCCTGCTGTTGGCAACATCGCCAGCGTTCGCCGACGAACTCGCGGGCGCGAAGGTGCGGCCCAGCGATTGCAAGCCGAGGGATGCGGACAGTACGTGTGCGATGGCGGTGTCGGGGGCGACCGTGGTGACGCTACCGTTCGTTCCTGACGGTGTGCTGTACGACGGCCCGCTGGGTGGCGTACCCGCCATGGGATACGCTTACTGGGGCTTCGACTTCGTCGCGAACGAATCCGGCACACCGAGTCCCGTTCGCGATGATGAATTCATCAACCGCAGCACCGTGCCGGTCACGATCACATTCACCTTCCAACTGGCGACCGATCATCCCTGCAAGGTCGACTGCATCCCCAGCGTGCAGTTCCAGGCCGACGCCGGCTGGCACAGGATCTATCCGCCGCTCGTGGCCAATGGAACCCGGTTGACGATGTCGTCGACGTTTCACCCAGGACAGGGATATGGCTGGATCATCGCGCTTCGACAGCCAGGCAATCCGAGACTGACGGTCAGCGTCCCCAAGGGTTCGACGGCCACTTTGCGAAGCGTCGGCCTGGCTCCGCTGCCGGCAATCGCGACGGAGATACCGTTCGTCACCTATGTCTGCGATTGCTTCAACGGCACCACCGCCCCATGCAGCAAGGGGACTCGCTTTTCAAATGGCCTTCTCGGGCCATGGAGCCAGGGCGATGACATGTACCGGCGAGCAGGCGCCTTCGACTGCGCCGTCGACCATTGATGTCGGAACGTCGTCGCATCATTGCGAAGCCGTGGTGAATGTCCACGTTCGGTTGATCGGCGCAAGCGCGCCTGACGGGAACCCGGTCGTGTTGCCGGCGAAGACGACGCGATAAGTCGTGTTCGAAGTCAGTGCATTCAGCGGAATCAACGCAACGAAGGATGCCGGCACAAGGAAGTTGGGATCACGCTGGCTCGTCATTGTCCGGGTCGGCACCGCCGCGCCGGTGGAGGCGTTGCACATAGTGAAAGACGTCACGGCGACGGTCTGGTCGGCGCCTGCCGTGATGGAGGCCGGCGTCCCGAGCGACAGGACCTCCTGACCTGGCACCGGGTTCGGACTTTCCAGGCCGAGACGAAGCGGCACGCCTTGGGCGCCGTCCACGGGCCACGCTGCAACGCCATTGATCGACGCCTGGGCAGCTTGTCCAAGCCCCCGAACCGGATCGGTTCCCGGCTTGGTGATGTCCATCACCAACGGCATCGAAATGCTTGCCGCCGCGCCGCTGTTCCAGCCGATCCCCACATCCACCGGTTCGAACGCCAGCATCGCCGCGCGGTGATAGACGCCATTGACAAGCACATCGACTCCCTGCGCGCCGTGAACGTTCCCGGCCATCACCTCCCATCCACCCACCGGCACATACCCCAGCGCCTCATCCCGATCCCACCAATGCACGCCCGAGAACCCCGTCGTGCCCGCGGTCTCGTCGTGCGTGAACGAGTCGTTCGCGATGATCCACGCGGCGTGCGCCTGCGCCGCCTGGTCCAGCGTCACGCTTTGCGCCAGCATGCCCAGCCCGGCAGCCAGCCGGATCTCGTTCAAGCGATTGAAGGCCGCCAGCCGATCGGCGTCGTAGCCCACCGGCGTGGGCACCCACAGCTGCGCGGCGATGGGGCCCGTGGGCGCCGGCGTGGGTGCGGGCGGCGGAGAGGACGGTGGCGGTTCGGGCGCCGGGCCGGCGGCACCACCACCACCACCCCCCCAGGCGCCCAAGGCCCCCAAGGCGGCCAGCGCGGCAGCGGCGGCCACCGCGCGAAACAGGCCGGCGAGCGCACGCGGGCGCGCCACGTCGGCAAGAAGAGGGGGGATCTCGGGCAAGGGCGACATGCGGTGAACTCCTGGGTCGTGATGGCGACGGACGTCGGCCATAGCGAGCGACGTCCGGCGTCCGGACAAGACGGAAGCCATGCTTTCACGGCCATCCCGATCGACCAAGCCGCCAAGTCCCCACTTCATGAGAGTCACGGCCCCGCCGGTGTAAATCGGTCGGTTAATCGACCACTCCGCGCACCACCGCGGCGAGTCGCACCACAATCGGCGCGATGAGAACTTTTTCCTGGTGGCTGCCCGCGGGCGTCGAACCCGCGGCGGCGTGGCTGCTCGCCAGTCGCATGCTGCGCGGCTTCGCCGACGGCTACGTGGCGGTGCTGTTGCCGGCGTACCTGGGCGCGCTGGGCATGGGCGTGGTGGAGATCGGCGTGCTCAGCACGCTCACGCTGGCGGGCTCGGCGGTGGCCACGATCGCGGTGGGCGCGCTGGGCCATCGCTTCCGCGCGTCGCGCCTGATGCTGGCCGCGGCCCTCACGATGGTCGCCACCGGCCTGGGCTTCGCCGGCCTGCACGCGTTCTGGCCGCTGGCGCTGGTGGCCTTCGTCGGCACCCTCAACCCGAGCTCGGGCGACGTGAGCGTGTTCCTGCCGCTGGAGCACGCGCGCCTCGCCCGCGCCGCCGACACCAGCGCCGCGCGCACGGCGCTGTTCTCGCGCTACGCGCTGGCGGGCGGGCTCAGCGCGGCCGTGGGCGCGCTCGCGTCCGCGTGGCCCGCGTGGTGGAGCGCGCACGAGGGCGGCAGCGCGCTGGACGCGATGCGCGCGATGTTCGTTCTCTACGCGGCCATCGGCGCCGTGGTAGCGCTGCTGTACCGTGGCTTCATCGCCCACGAGCACCGCGACCAGGCGGCCCGCAACCAATCAGGCGCCGGCGTGAACCTCGACGCGCCGCAGCCGCTGGGCCCGTCGCGCGGCATCGTCATCCGCCTGGCCAGCCTGTTCTGCATCGACTCGTTCGCCGGCGGCCTGCTGGTGAACTCGATGCTGGCGCTGTGGCTGTTCAAGCGCTTCGGGCTGTCGCTGGGTGGCGCGGGCCAGTTCTTCTTCTGGTCGGGCCTGATGATGACCGCCTCGCAACTGCTGGCGCCCGTGCTCGCGCGGCGCTTCGGCCTCGTCAACACGATGACGTTCACGCACATCCCCGCGAGCCTGTTCCTGATCGCGGTCGCCGTGGTGCCCACGCTGCCGCTGGCACTGGCCTGCCTGCTGATGCGCAGCATGCTGTCGACGATGGACGTGCCCGCGCGCAACGCGTTCGTGATGGCGGTGGTGACGCCGCCCGAGCGCGCCGCCGCGGCCAGCTTCACCGCGGTGCCGCGCAGTCTCGCGTCCGCGCTGGGGCCCACCATCGGCGCGTCGCTGCTGGCCAGCGGCGTGCTGGCCGCGCCGCTGGTGGCCTGCGGCGTGCTCAAGATCACCTACGACCTGCTGTTGCTGGGCATGTTCAGGTCACACCCGGTCGACTAGGCCCCGGCCACGTGGATCCCGCGACTGCGCGCAGGATGACACCCATTCCCTCAAACGACATCGGCGAGCAGCGTCTCCAACGCCTGCTCTTGGATGCCATAGAACCGCTTGAGCTCGGCGATCTGCGCCAGCACGTCGGCGCGCCGACGCAGCGCCTGCGGCGTGTCCTGGCGGCCCTGCCGGCACACGGCCAGGATCATCTTGTTCTTGCTGGTGTGCTCCAGCGCCACGAACTCGAACACCTGCGCGTCGTAGCCGTGCGCTTCCAGCAGCAGCGCGCGCAGCCCGTCGGTGACCATCTCGGCCTGCTGGCCCAGGTGGATGCCGTGCTGCAGCATCGGCTTGAGCAGCGACGGCATCTGCATCTGCGGGCGGGTCTGCTTGGGGCAGCACGGCGGGCACATGGTGGTGGACGCACCCGCCCGGATGCCGGTGTGCAACGCGTGGTCGGTGGCGGTGTCGCAGGCGTGCAGCGCGATCATCACGTCGAGGCGCTGCGGCACGAAGCTGCTCACGTCGCCGGCCTCGAAGCGCAGGCCCGTCAGGCCGCAACGCGCGATCGCGTCGTTGCACAGTGTGACGAGGTCGGGCCGCAGCTCCACGCCCACCACGTCGAGGGCCCGCGCGGCGCCCGCGGCCTGGCGCCGCAGGTAGTCGTGGAGCGCGAAGGTGAGGTAGCCTTTGCCGGCGCCAAACTCGACGATGTTGAGCGGCGCCGTCGGGCCGACGCCCGCCGACTCCAGCGCGTGCGACATCACCTCCACGAACTTGTTGATCTGCTTCCACTTGCGCGCCATCGCGGGCACCAGCTCGTGGCGCGCCGTGGCGACGCCAAGCTCGACGAGGAAGGGTGCGTCCAGGCTCACGAAGCGGTGCTTCTGGCGATCGTGCTGCGCGCCGTCGTCGTCGCCGGCCGCGGCCACGGCCGGGCGCGTGGCGTCGTCGACGCCCAGCTTTGCGCGATGCAGCGTGTAGCGGCCCTTGCGGCTCATCATCAGCTGCAGCTCGGCCTCGCGCGTGAACAGGTGGGCGTGCGCGAAACGCGCGCCCACGAGGTCGGCGATGGTCTGCAGCGCCGTGGCCACCGGCTCGTTCTTGGTGATGTCCTTCGTGCGGTGCTTGTAGACGAACGACAGGCAGCGCTCGCCGCGCAGCACCAGCGGCCGCGCGGTGACGCGCTCCAGGTCGTCGTCCTTGGCGTTGGGCTTGCTGAGAAGCACGCGCTTGACGCCGCCGTCGGCCACGCCCTGCGCCAGCGCCTCGAGGAAGCGGTCGCGCTGCGCGAGGTCGGACAGCGAGCCGCTGCCGGCGTTCAAGGGTGCGGACGGCGCGACGGATTCGGAGGAGGCAGGGGACACGGTGGCCGCCGCGTCGCCGCGGCATCTGGTAAGCGAATGCTGCATTTTCGCGCGGCGCGCGCTTTCGGGCCAAGGCCGTGCGACGATAGCCCTCCTTTGCAATTCGCCGTGGATACCGCATGACCCTGGCCTGCCTGTCGGCCGCGTGGCGCCTGGCCACCTCGCTCGCGCTCGCCGCGGCCCTGCTCGCCGCGCCTCCCGCGCACGCCGCCGACCCCATCAACTCGGTGCCCCGCGGGTTGGCGCTGGCGCCCGCGTCGGCACCGTCGGCCAGCACCAGCGGCGAACTGGTGGTCGGCTCCAAGCGCTTCACCGAGTCGTACATCCTCGGCGAGATCCTGCGCCAGACCGCGGCCACCGCGGGCCCGGCGGAACATCGCGAGGGCCTGGGCAACACGGCCGTGGTGCTCGCCGCGCTGAAGGCCGGCGCCATCGACGTGTACCCCGAATACCTGGGCACCATCGACGCCGAGATCCTGGGTCACCGCACGCCCGCCACCCGGGAGGTCATCGCGAAGGAACTCGCCGCGCAGGGCCTGGGCCTGGGCGCGTCGCTGGGCTTTTCCAACGGCTACGCGCTGGCGATGCCCGCCGACGAGGCCGAGCGCCTGCACATCACCCGCATCAGCGACCTGGCCGGCCACCCCGACGTGGTACTGGGCCTGTCGCACGAGTTCATGGGCCGCGTGGACGGCTGGCCGGGCCTGTCGAAGCGCTACGGCCTCACGGTGCGCCCGGTGGGCATCGACCACGGCCTGTCGTACGACGCGATGGCCAGCGGCCGCATCGCCGTCACCGACATCTACACCACCGACGCGCAGATCGCGCCGCGCCACCTGCGCGTGCTGGCCGACGACAAGGACTACTTCCCGCACTACGACGCCGTGCTGCTGTACCGCCTCGACGCGCCCGCGCGCCACCCCGCGCAATGGCAGGCGTTGCAAGGCCTGGCCGGCCGCATCCCGGCGGCCACGATGATCGCGATGAACGGCCGCGCCGAGCTGCGCCACGAGACCTTCGCGGACATCGCCAGGGAATTCGTCGGCGGCCACTTCGACGCCACGGCGCAGGCCGCGCCCGGCGACACCGCCGACACCGACCAACGCGACGCGCTGGGCCACCGCTTCGTCATGCGACTGTTCGCCGCCGACCTCTGGCGCCTGCTGGGCCAGCACCTGCTGCTGGTGGTGGTGGCCGTGGTGTGCGCCACCGTGCTCGGCGTGCCGCTAGGCGCCGCGGCGGCGGCGTATCCGCGTCTCGAAGGTCCGGTCATGGCCACGGTGGGCGTGCTGCAGACCATCCCGTCGCTGGCCTTGCTCGCGATCCTCATCCCGCTGATGGGCCGCATCGGCACCGGCCCGGCGCTGGTGGCGCTGACGCTCTACGCGCTGCTGCCCATCGCCCGCAACACCGCCACCGGCCTGATGGGCGTGCCCGCGGGCCTGCGCGAGGCCGGCACCGCCCTGGGCCTCACGTCCGCGCAACGCTGGACGGCCATCGACGTGCGGCTCGCGCTGCCGACGATCATGGCCGGCATCGGCACAGCGGCCGTCATCACCGTGGGCACGGCCACGATCGCGGCCTTCGTGGGCGCCGGCGGGCTGGGCGATCGCATCGTCACGGGCCTGGCGCTCAACGACCACGCGATGCTGCTGGCCGGCGCGGTGCCGGCGGCAGCGCTCGCGCTCGTGGTGCAGGGGCTGTTCGCTCTGGCGGAACGACTGGTGACGCCGCGCGCCGTGGCGTAGTCGACGCGTCGAGCCGGCCCGCATGGATCCTGCGACTTCGCGCAGGATGACCCGCTTCGCTGGCGCGCGGAATGATGCGCTAAGCGGCCTTCGAGGCCACGGCCATCGGCATCGTCTCGGCCGTCATCGTGGACAGGGCCACGGTGAACATGGAGCCCTCGCCCAGCGTGCTGTCCACGCTGATCGTGCCGCCGTGGGCCTCCACCAGCTGCTTGGTGATGTACAGCCCCAGCCCCAGGCCCGGCGTGCGCAGGCGATCGCCCACGCGCACGAACTGCTCGAACACACGCGTTCGGTCTTCCGGCGCGATGCCCACGCCCTGGTCGCTGACGCGGATGGCGACCGCGCCGGGCAGCTGGGTCAGCTCCACGC
>JACMOG010000926.1 GCA_014378125.1 Vitreoscilla sp.
CACCCGCGCCATGCTCATGCCCAACCTGGGCGACGACGACCTGCACGCCGGGGTCTACCTGCTCTCCGGCTGGGTCAAGCTGGCCGCCCCGACCGGCACGGCGGGCGCGCTGCGCCGCGCGCTGGCCGATGCGGGCACCACCGGGGGCACCCTGATCCTGGCCGGGCAGGCCGATGGCGCCCAGGCCTTCGCCGAGTCGGGCCCCTCGCGCGTGCGGCCGCGCGCCCCCGACCAGGCCGCACCGCCCCTCAAGTCGGGCGAGATGCTGTGGCTGCCCGTCGGCGGCAAGCCGGCGCTCGCCAAGGGCACGTCGCCAGCCTTCGTCCAGGCCATGCCGCGCAGCTTCATGGACACCCTGCCCTCGCGCGCCACGGCCTTCGCGGCCGACGTGCCGCCGCGCCGCCTGGGTGACATGGCCTACGCCGACGCCCAGCCGTGGATCGACGCCGAGGCCCCGCTGCGCCAACTGTTCGCCGCGCGCTGGCGCCGCCTCGCGGCCGACCCCCAATTCCGCAGCGGGCTCGTGGGCGGACTGAAGTCCCATCCCGAGTGGACGCCCGTGCTGTATCCGTCCGGCCGCGCGCCGCAACCCGTCCATTGAACCCGCCCGGCTTCCCGCCCGGCCCCAAGCCATGAAACTCCTCGTCAAGTTCAACCTGGTATTCCTGATCGTGTTCCTGGTGGGGCTCGCGGGCTCCAGCCTGATCGCGCGCAACATGCTGCGCCAGGCCGCCAAGGACGACGTGATCGACCGCGCGCGCCTGCTGATGACCAATGCCAACGGCGTGAGCACGTACACGGCCACGCAGATCAAGCCGCTGCTCGAGACGCAGATGAAGTACACCTTCCTGCCGCAGTCGATCCCGGCGTATTCGGCGGCCGAGGTGCTGGCCCATGTGCAGAAGGCGTACCCCGACTACACGTTCAAGTCGGCCATGCTCAATCCCACCAACCCGCGCGACCGCGCCGTGGCGTGGGAAGAAGACATCGTGGCCACCTTCAAGAAGTCGGCCGACATGAAGGAGTTCATCGGCGAGCGCGAGACGCCCACCGGCACCGCGCTGTACATCGCGCGCCCCATCGTCATCACCAATCCGGGCTGCCTCGCCTGCCACAGCACGCCCGACGCGGCGCCCAAGACGCTCACCGACAAGTACGGCCCGGGCAACGGCTTCGGCTGGACGCTCAACGAACCGCTGGGCGCCCAGGTGGTGTCGGTGCCGCTCACGCTGCCGCTGCGCCAGGCCGACCACGCGCTGCTGGTGGTCATGGGCGTGCTCACCGGCGTGTTCGTGCTGATCGGCGCGGCGCTCAACCTGATGCTCTATCGCCTGGTCATCCGGCCGGTGAGCGCGCTCTCGGGCATCGCCGACCGCGTGTCGATGGGCGAGTTCGAGGCGCCCGAGTTCGCGGTGAAGTCCAACGACGAGATCGGCGTGCTGTCCGAGTCGTTCAACCGCATGCGCACGAGCCTGGCGCACGCGATGAAGATGCTCGACAGCTGACACCCCGTACAGTATCCGAACCATGACGCCTCCCATTCCCGAGCGCATCGGCAAGTACACGATCTCCGCGGTGCTCGGCCGCGGCTCCATGGGCACCGTCTACAAGGGGTTCGACCCGCACATCCACCGCACGGTGGCCATCAAGACCATCCACCGCGAGCTGCTGGGCGACTCCAGCGCGGTCGATTCCATGGCCGCCCGGTTCCGCAACGAGGCCAAGGCCGTCGGCCGCATCGCGCATCCGGGCGTGGTGGCCATCTACGACTTCGGCGAGGACGGCGACGTCACCTTCATCGCGATGGAGTTCGTGGACGGCCGCACGCTGGACGAGATCCTGGCCGTGCCGCAGATGCTGTCCGAGGCCAACGTCCTTGCGGTGATGGACCAGCTGCTGGAGGCGCTGTCCGTGGCGCATGCGCAGGGCGTGTGGCACCGCGACATCAAGCCGGCCAACCTCATCGTCACCAAGCAGGGCCAGGTCAAGCTCACCGACTTCGGCATCGCGCGCCTGGAGGACGCCAACCTCACGCAGGTGTCGTCGATGATCGGCACGCCGGCCTACATGGCGCCCGAGCAGTTCACCGGCAAGGGGCTCGACCACCGCGCCGACCTGTTCGCCTGCGGCACGCTGCTGTACCGCATGCTCACCGGCCGGCGCGCGTTCACCGGTGCCACGCAGGAGGTGATGTACAAGATCCTCAACGAGGAGCCGCCGGCGCCCAGCGTGGTCACCAAGGGCCTGCGCCCGGCGGCGTTCGACGCGATCGTGGCGCGCGCCATGGCCAAGAACCCCGTCGACCGCTACGCCGACGCGCTGGGCATGCGCGCCGCGCTGCAGGCGCTCTCTCGCACGCCCGCCTCGGCGTCCGCCAAGGCCACGGTGATCCTGCCGATCCCGCGCGACGGCGAGATGCCCGTCATCCCCGGCGCCGTGTCGCCCAGCGTGGCCGCGCCGCGCGAGGCGCCGCCGGCGCGCGACCCCGCGCTGTCGACCGGCGCGGCGAGCAGCTCGGGCACGGGCGTCGCGCCGCCCGGCTGGGATCCGGCAGAGCTGAGCCGCATCGAGCGCGTGCTGGCCACCCACGTGGGCCCGATGGCCCGCGTGATGGTGCGCGAGGCGGCGCGCAGCTACGCCGATCCCGACAGCCTCACCAGCGCGGTGGCTCGCCATATCGCCGAGGGGCCCAAGCGCCAGCAGTTCATCGACGCGGCGCGAGCGGGCGGCAGCCACGTGACGCCGGTGCCGTCGCCGTCGCCGATGTCCAGTGCCGCCACGCCGGCCGGCGCCCCGCTGGAGGAGGCCTTCAAGGCCCAGGCGGTGGCCATCCTCACCCGCAGGATGGGGCCGATCGCGCGGGTGATGGTCAGGCGCGCGGCCGACGCTGCAGGCGGCGACAAGGGGCATTTCGTCCAGCTGTTGCTGGAGGCGCTGCCCGAGGCCGACCGCTGGACGGTGCAGGGCGAGCTGAACAAGATCGCCTGACGCACAGCGGCGTAACGCTCGGAATGACGGAGGTCTTGTCAGGCCGAGAAATCCCGCCCCTCCCCCCGAACCTTCCGGATCGGTGGAAAATGCGTGTTGGGAACCGGGAAGCCGCCCGCCTCGTCACCAGGGCAAGGTCGTCGCTCGCGGTTCCGCCCTCCTTCACCCTGGAACTGCGCCGATGACCACCCAACAGCCGACCATCATCTACACCCTGACGGACGAGGCGCCCCTGCTGGCGACCCACGCCTTCCTGCCCGTCGTGCGCGCCTTCACGGCGCCGGCCGGCATCGCCGTCACCGCCACCGACATCTCCGTGGCGGCCCGCATCCTGGGCGAGTTCCCCGAATTCCTCACCGACGCGCAGAAGGTGCCCGACAACCTGGCCGAGCTCGGCCGGCTGACGCTGCTGCCCGACACCAACATCATCAAGCTGCCCAACATCAGCGCCTCGGTGCAGCAGCTGCAGGCCGCCATCAAGGAACTGCAGGGCAAGGGTTTCGCGATTCCCGACTTTCCCGAGCAGCCGGCCACCGACGACGAGAAGAAGATTCGCGCCCGTTACGGCAAGGCGTTGGGCAGCGCCGTCAACCCGGTGCTGCGCGAAGGCAACTCCGACCGCCGCGCCCCGCTGGCGGTGAAGAACTTCGCCCGCAAGCATCCGCACTCGATGGGCGTCTGGAGCCAGGCGTCGCAAACCCACGTGGCGACGATGAAGCACGGCGACTTCTATCACGGCGAGAAGTCGATGACGCTCGACAAGGCGCGCGACGTGCGCATGGAGCTGGTCACCAAGAGCGGCAAGACCACGGTGCTCAAGCCCAAGGTGGCCCTGCTGGCCGGCGAGATCATCGACTCGATGTTCATGAGCAAGAAGGCGCTGCTCGAGTTCTATGAATTCGAGATGGAAGACGCGCGCAAGACGCACGTCATGTTCTCGCTGCACGTGAAGGCGACCATGATGAAGGTGTCGCACCCCATCGTGTTCGGCCACGCCGTGCGCATCTTCTATCGCGAGGCGTTCGAGAAGCACGGCAAGCTGTTCGACGAGCTGGGCGTCAACGTCAACAACGGCATGGCCACGCTGTACGACAAGATCGCCACGCTGCCCACGTCCAAGCGCGACGAGATCATCCGCGACCTGCACGCCTGCCACGAGCATCGCCCGGAGCTGGCGATGGTCGACTCGGCCAA
>JACMOG010000927.1 GCA_014378125.1 Vitreoscilla sp.
ACGTGCCGCGTTGCGGGATCGTCAGCGTGTCGCCATCCTGGAGTGCCATGTTGGGGAGCCCCGTGGCGTCAGGCGCCATCGGGTGGACGTCTCGGCCGGTCGGCTGGGTCTGGTGCAGCCTCTCCAACAAACGTGCATTGGATTGCGCGGACGAGGCTTGCGCATTGATCTCCTCTGTTGAGGTGGCGCGCTGGTTGGCCTGGGTCTTGGCCATGTCCGTCTCGAAATCGCGCAAGGCGCGTTCGTAGTTGACGACCTGCACCCTGCGCACGCTTTCGCGCGTGAACTCGGTGCCGAACGGGTAGGCCGAGGAGGTGAAGCCGCCAGCGGCCCGCAGCGCATCCTCAACGCGACTGCCCGGCGGCAGGATGTAGTCGCCCGGCCGCAAAACCTCGCCCTCGATGCGCACATGCTCGTTCTGCCTATCCTGCGGCAGTGCCACGGCCACGGCGCTGAAGGCGCGGATCACGTCGCCGGTGGCCAGCGCGTCGTGCTGGTGCGCGGGCAACGTCAGCTGGGCCACCTTGCCGGTGGCGCGGTCGGAGAGGCGTTCGATGGAGACGCGGCTGCGGTCGCCCACGGCCGTGAAGCTGCCGGCCATTCGCAGCACGTCGTCGAGGGTTTCGCCCGGCTTTAGTTCGTAGATGGCCGGCTGGTTGACGCTGCCGAGAACGGCCACCTGGGTGCCGATGGGGCCCACGAACAGGATGTCGTCCGGCTGTACCAGTTGGTCGCTGCCGCGGTCGCCCTTGAGCAGCAGGTCGTACAGGTCGAACGAGGCCATCTCCTTGCCGCCGCGGCGCAGGTGGATGTCGCGGAAGCTGCCGGCCGCGGCCGGTCCGCCGGCGCGCATCAGCGCGTGCAGCACCGACGAGAGGCCGTTGACGGTGATGGATCCCGGATGCTGCACGTAGCCGCCGACGAACACGCGGATCGGGCGCACCTGGCCCAGCGTGACGGCGAGCTGGAAGTTGCGGAAGGTCTGGCCCACGCGGCGGCTGATCACGTCGACGAGATCGGCATTGCGCACGCCGGCCACCGTGATGGCGCCGACGCGCGGCACGTTGATGCGGCCGGCGCGATCCACGGTGGCCTGGAGGTCGGCGTCCACCGAGCCCCAGATGGTGAGGTTGATCTCGTCGCCAGGGCGCACCACGTAGTCGCCTGGCACGCTGGGCAAGGGATCCTGGCTGGCCGAGGCCGTTGCGTCGTCGGTGACCAGGTTGGCGCCGAACCGGCGCACCGGGCGGCGCTGGCCCTGGGCGACGCCGTTTTCATCCTGCAACTGTGCCGTCTGGCCGCTGGTCTGTTGCTGGACGTAGAGCTCGAATTCGCTCGGCTGGTAGTTCTGGGCGCGGTACGGCAGGCCGCGCGACTCGGGCTGGTCGCCGTCGGCACGCGTCGAGCGCGGGGCCTGGCGCAACTGGGGCGTGCTGGTTACCTCGCTGGGGGCGGACGCCGTGCCGGTGGCGTCGTTGATCCGGCTGAGGTCGGTATTGGCGGCATCGCCGCTGAACTGGGCAGCAGCGGGTGCCGAGGCGAGTGCGATGGCGAGCGCGAGCAGCATCGCGCTGCCCGAACGAAGTGCGGCCGGCAGCGCTGGCGAGCGTGGATTCAGCATTGAACGAGAGGCGGAGGTTGGTGCAGGGCAGGCGGTCGACAAGTCGACCGCAGTCCGCGGAAGGCCGGTCGAAGGAGGGCGAATTCTAGTCTGCATGCGGCCTGCCGACGATCGCGCTACACGTGTTTCATCAGTACAAGCGAT
>JACMOG010000928.1 GCA_014378125.1 Vitreoscilla sp.
ACGAAGGCGGGCACCGGCTGACGCTGTACGTGTCGAACGACGCGACGCCGGCGGCCGCCGTGGGCCCGGCCGACCTGCGCAGCCCCGACGCGTCGCGTCCGGACACGGCCTTCAGCTTCGCCAAGGAAGGCCCGCTCAATGTCTTCTGCTGGCGCGACGGCCCGCTGCGCTACGCGCTCACGGCCGCGGTCGACCGCGCCGCGCTGACGCAGGTGTCGGCGGAGGTCTACAAGCAGCTGGAACAGGCGCGGCCTTGAGCGCCCGAGGACGGGCGCGGCGCCGGCGGGGCGATCAGGCGATCAGGCGGCCAGCGGGCTGGCGGACACCGGCGCGATGGGGATCACGCGGCTGACCCTGGCGGCCATCGTCCCGGCCACCGTGGGGCGGCAAGCGCGGGCGGCGTCGAAGGTGTCGCGCGCGCAGTCGCCGCATCGTCCGCAGGCGGTGGCCACCCGCAACTCGTCCTGCAGGTCCTCGAACGACTCGCAGCCGTGACGCACCTCGCGCTCGATGTCGCGGTCGGAAACCCGGTGGGAGACGCAGACGATCACGACAGGCGCTCCCGCGGCGCGGGGGTCTTCTTGGCGGCGGTAAACGACATGGCAGACGACATGGCAAACGGTTCCAGGTTGAGCTGTCATCCTGCGCGAAGTCGCAGGATCCACGCCGCCGGGCCGATCTCGGCGCCAGGGTGGATTCCGCGACTGCGCGCGGAATGACATGGCTGTCACTCACTGGATGCAACTATAACGCGAATCGTTCGCATTTACAAAACGCGGAAGTAACCCTTCCTCGTGATTCGGTTCTTCCCCGCCATCCCCGCTTGCCCATGAAAAAAGCGCGGCGGTGCCGCGCTTTCGCAGGGAGGAGCGCCGTTCAGGCCGTCACTCGATCTCGCCCATCATCGACTGCAGGTAGTTCTGCTCGCCCACCTTGGCGGCGACGTCCAGCTGGGTCTCGAGGAAGTCGATGTGCTCCTCGGTGTCGTCGAGGATCATCTGCAGCAGCTCGCGCGAGACGTAGTCGCGCACCAGCTCGCAATGCGCGATGCCTTCCTTGATGGTGGCCTGGGCGGCGTACTCGAGCTTCAGGTCGCAGCCCATCGCCTCGAGGAGCGTCTCGCCGATCATCAGCTTGCCCAGGTCCTGCAGGTTGGGCAGGCCATCGAGCATGAAGATGCGGTCCATCAGCTTGTCGGCGTGCTTCATCTCGCCGATGGACTCCTCGTACTCCTTCTTCGCGATCTTGTCGAAACCCCAGTGCTTGTACATCCGGTAGTGGACGAAGTACTGGTTGATCGCCGTCAGCTCGTTCTTCAGTTGGGCCTGAAGGTGCGCGATGACCTGGGGATCGCCTTTCATGGGAACTCCTCGTTCTAGGTGTACATGGAACAACGCCCATCCTGGCGCGAGAAGCCCCTGCGGGACGGCTCTTTCAGTGGCCGCCGGTGTCGCCGTTGCGGCTCGCCTCGAACAGGAACCAGGCGCGCCGCTCGGTCTCGTCGATCCAGTTCTCGATGAGGCTCGCGGTGGCGATGTCCTTGTGCTCGTCGCACACCTCGTGGGCGGCGCGCAGGCTGGCGGCCAGCTGGATGTTGTCCTGGTGCAGCTCGGCCAGCATGTCCAGCGGCGTCACGAACTCGGCGTCGTTGTCCGACACGCGCTGCAGCCGGGCGATGTGACCGATGGAGCGCAGCGTGGTGCCGCCCACCTTGCGCACGCGCTCGGCGAGCGGGTCGGTCATCGCGTAGATCTGGTCGCCGTGGTCGTCCAGCAGCAGGTGGTAGTCGCGGAAGTGCGGCCCGCTCATGTGCCAGTGGAAGTTCTTGGTCTTCAGGTAGAGGGCGAACACGTCGGCCAGGATGGCGTTGAGCGCGCCGCTGAGATCCTTGGTGGCCGTGGCGCCCAGGTCGGTGGGGGTGGCGATGGCGGCGCCACGACGGGTCTTGGCAGCCGCGGCCTTCTTCGGGGACAGGGTCTTCATGAACACGCTCCTCTTCGATGGAAAGGGCCGTCGATGTGCGACGGCAACGTGCTCCAGGGTACCCGCCGGCCGCACGTCCCTTCGTAGGACAGGGACTCGACATCAGGGAATTGGGCGACCACCGGCCCCCTTATCCGGAGTTTGCGCGAGTGTGTCCGCGTTGATATAGCGGGGCGATTCCGGCGCTCTTCGGGCATTCCAGCGCTGCTCGACCAAATAGTATCCAGGTATCGAAACCGGAGTTTCACCATGACTCAAGTCCACTCGTCGGGTGGCGCGCAGGCCCCCTTTGCCACCCCCGTGTCGAAGGGCAAGGCCAAGGCGGCCAGCCAGCCCGAGAAGAAGATCGCCGTTCCCAAGGCCGCGGAGGCCAGGTCCGTGGCGACCGCCGCAAAGATCGGGACGGAAGTCAGCTTCGGCGTGCAGGCCCTGCACGCGCTGGAGAGCACGGGCGAGTTCGTGGGCAAGGCGCTGCTGACCGGCGTGGAAGACGTCGGCGAGGCCGCGTACTACACCGTCAAGACGCTGGGTACCGGGGCGGTGGACGTGGCCAAGGGCCTCGGCAACGCGGTGGTCGACGGCGTGCACGGCCTCATCACCGGCGTGGAGGGCACCGCCACGGCCATCGGCCACGGCGTGGTGCACGCGGAGCAGGCCATGGCCGACGTCTGGGGCCTGGCCACCACGGGCGCCAACGCGGCCACGAACCTGGCCACGGCGCTGGGCACCGACGCGGAAGTGTTCGTCACCAACGTGGGCACCGCCGCCACCGACGTGGGCGTGGGCGCCAAGGCCGTCCTCTCGGGCGTGGGCAGCATCGCCAGCACCGCCGCCAACTACGGCACCTACGTGGTCAAGCAGACGGGCAAGGCGATCAGCGAGCTGACCTGACGCCGCGTCTTCCTACAGGTACCGACGCTTCGCCTGGCGCCGCCACCCGCTGCCCCACACGATCAACCACAACAGCACCGCCTGCAACGGCAGGCGCAGCCAGAGCAGCCACACCGGCACCGACGCGAACTGGTCGTGCGCGACCAGCATGTAGACGTTCGCCGGGGTCACGGCCAGCGTCAGCGCGAACAGGCACCAGCCCGACAGGCGGCGCGTCCACGGCAGCAGCAACCCGAACGCGCCCGCCAGCTCCAGCAGCCCGGTGACCAGCACCACGTCGTGCGGCTCGGGAATCTGCGGCGGGACGATGCTGGCCTCGAGGTCGGTGAACGCGAAGTGCGCCAGGCCGCCGAAGAAGAACCAGGCGAACACGAACCACATCGCCACGTGCCGCCAGCGCGCGCCGTGACGGGCGGGATCCGACAGGTCGGCGGAGACGAAGGGCAGGTAGTTCACGCGCGGCGCCCTCCCCTTCGGCATGGAACGGAGGCGGGCGGTCGGGGCAGCGGGGATCTCGTCACGGGTCGGCTCGGGCCGCGGTCACGACAGCGGCGGGCATCAGGTTCAAAGGACCATGATCGCCCACGCGATGCCCGACCTTGGCTGTCGCGCGGGAAAGAAACGTAAACGTTTGCTAGGCCCCACTCAACGGGCCGAATCGCCGAGCTGCTTGCGGCGGCCGTCGCCCTGGCGCTCGAACATCCAGCCTGGATATTCGGAGGGCAGCGCGCTGGCCTCGCCCAGCGTCTTCAGCTCGTCGGCGTCGAGCGTCACCGTGGTGGCGGCGATGTTGTCGGCCAGCTGGTCGG
>JACMOG010000929.1 GCA_014378125.1 Vitreoscilla sp.
CTGCTGGCCGCGGCCGTTGCGCTGATGAGCCTGTCAGGGCACCGAAGGCAGCAGGTCTGGGATGCGGCGGCGCTGCGCTCGGCGCCCTTGCTGCTGCGGGATGCACCGGTCGACGAGGAGGTGCTGGAACTGCCGCCGGCGCCGGAGGGCGAAGAAGTCGTCTTCGACTACGCATCGCTGGGGCTCACCTTGCGCAGCCATCCGATGGCGCTGTTGCGGCCGCATCTCGAGGGCCGGCGACTGATGACCTCGCAGGATCTCGAGGCCGCGCCGAACGGTCGCCTGGTGCGCTACTGCGGCATCGTCACGCTGCGCCAGCAACCGGAGACCGCGCACGGGACCGTGTTCATTTCGCTGGAGGACGAGACCGGAGTGGTGCAGGTCATCTGCTGGAAGTCGCTGCGTGATGCCCAGCGCAAGGAGTTGCTTCGGTCGCGGTTACTCGTCGTGTACGGCACCTGGCAGCGTGACGGCGACGTGAAGAACCTGATTGCGGGACGGCTCGAGGACCTGACCCCGATGCTTGGGCGACTGGCGACGCAGAGTCGGGATTTCAAATGAAGGCGGGTGAGCATCGGACGCTGCCACCGCCCACGCCTGCCGTTTGAAGCACGGAGCGAAGCACAACGAACAGCCATGGAACCTGCACTGCTAATCACAGCTCGCCGCCCTCACCTGACGCGCCTGATGACGATATGGCGTTCCGCGGGCTGGCCTTGCCGGGATGCCATCGAACTCGACCTGGTCGCGGCCGGCTGGGCAATGCGGTCCGAAGCCGCCAGCGGCCACGAGACGATTCGGCTGACCGACGCCGGCATCCGCTTGCTCGCCGAATCACGGCAGCGCAACCAGCGCTCGCTGAGTGCGCATGACCGGCTGGCAGAACGGGTTGCAGAACACTTGGCGACCGCCGGGCGCGTCGTGTGGCGCGAGTTGTCGCTGCGTGCGAAGGTCACTGCGCACACTGCGCCTGATGCCGCACTCTTGACCGGCCATGCGCTGTGGCCCGTGGACGCCATCGACGAAGGAGTGCCTGAGCAACCCACGGGCCAAACGTCCTGGCGCATAGCCCGTCCTGATGTGTTCTCTGTGCGTCACACCTCGGTCGAGTCCTATCTGCAGCCGATGGTCCACGAGGTGAAGGTCAGTCGCGCCGACTTGTTGTCGGACCTGCGTCATGCCGCCAAACGAGAGTCGTATCAATGGCTGTCCTGCGAGACCTACTATGTCTTTCCGGCGGACGTGGCCAAGCCGGAGGAGGTTCCGCAGGAGTTCGGCGTCTGGGTGCTCACCGGCACCGTGGAGAGCGGCACCCTTGACCTGGTTCGTCCTGCGCGGCACGCGCCCTGCAAGCTGCCGTTCGCGGTCTGGATGGCTTTGGCGAAGGCCACCCCTGCGCGCCTGGACGGTGGGGCCGCGCAGCGCCAGTTGGGCGAGGCCGATGACTCGGAATTCAGCGTTGAGCACGGCACCGTCTCTGACCTTCCGACTCAACCGTCGTCACCCGCGTGAAGATCTACACAGTCGCCGTCCGGGTGCTCTGCGAGTTTGCCGCAAAGCAAGGTGACCTGGATTTGCGGTTCACTCCTTCACCAACTTCGCAGCAAGGCATTGCAGGGCACCAGACAGTCGCAGCGAGCCGTTCGGCGATGTATCGCAGCGAGGTCTTGCTGAGCGCCGAATTCAAGCAACTGGTCGTGCGCGGGCGCGCCGACGGATTCGACCCGGAGCGGCACTTGCTCGAGGAGGTCAAGACCTTCAAGGGCGACCTCGACCTGATGCCGGCCAACCATCGGCATCTGCACTGGGCGCAGGCCAAGGTCTATGGCGCGATGGCGTGCCGGCAGTTCAGCCTGGATGCCTTGACGGTGTCGCTGGTGTATTTCGACGTCGACCGGCAAGCGGAGGCGCCGCCGCTGGTGGAGCATTGCAGCGCGACGGAACTGCAGGTGTTCTTCGAGGCGCTGTGCGACCGCTTTCTGGTGTGGGCGGAGCTCGAACTGGCGCATCGGTCGCAGAGGGATGCGGCGCTGACGCGGTTGCGATTTCCGCATGAGGCGTTTCGGGCCGGGCAGCGTGACCTGGCGAAGGCGGTGTTCAACGCGGCCCGGCTCGGGCGCAGCATGCACGCCCAGGCACCTACCGGCATCGGCAAGACGGTCGCCACGCTTTTTCCGATGCTCAAGGCCTGCC
>JACMOG010000930.1 GCA_014378125.1 Vitreoscilla sp.
CCGGGCCGGGCCAACGTGATCCAGTGCGCCCCGTATCTGCCGGATAGCGAGGGGTCTTGCAGTGCGGCGGTCGATCCGCGGGGGTTCGGGCTCTCGGCCGGGAGCAACTAGAGCATGATCCGACCAATCGGGTTCACCTGTCGGATAAACATGTTTGCCCTTACTCAGAAGCTAGATTGCAGTCCGATCCACTTCAATCGGACTGGGTTCTAGCGTGCTGAAGGTGGGGCGGGGGGCGCATGCGCCGCCGTTCCTGGTGATGGACGTGATCGCGGCTGCGAATGCTCGGCAGGCGGTGTTGGGCCCTGCGGGTCCGCGGGTGATCCGGATGGAGGTGGGGCAGCCTGGGACGGGGGCGCCGGCGGGGGCGGTGGCGGGGCCGGCTTGGGCGTCACGCAGCCGGCCAGGCACAGCGCGGCCAGGGTGGCGGCCACGCCGAGCGCCGCGCGTGTCGGCTTGGAGGGGACTTCAATCGGTGACATGGGGAAGCTCGATTCGAAAATGGGCGCCGGGCCCGTCGGGCAGCAGGTTCACGCTGCCGCCATGGGCCTGCACGTACTCGCGCACGATCGACAGCCCGATGCCGGTGCCGCGCACCGCGTCGACGGGTTGTACCTCGCCGCGGAAGAACGGCTCGAAGATGCGCTCGCGGTCGCCGGGCGCGACGCCCGGGCCTTGGTCGCGCAGGTCGATGCACACCTTGGAAGGCTGCGACGACAACGTGATGGTGAGGGTGCCGCCCACGGGGCTGAAGCGTATCGAATTGGACAACAGATTGCCTAGCGCCGCCGACAGCTTGTCCGCATCGACCGCCAGCACCGGCGCCTCGCCGTCCAGCTGGATGCTGAGTTGGCGGGCCTGCCACTGCAGCCGCTGCTCCTGCACCAGCGCATGAAGCAGGCCGCGCAGGTCGGTGTCGCTGCGGTCGAGCCGGCGCGCCTCGAAGGCCGCGGCGTTGGAGCGCAGCAGCGCCTCGATCTGGTTCTGCAGCGTGGCGGTGTTGTGGCCGAGGATGCGCGCGATCTCGCGCTGGTCGGCGGTCATCGGGCCGGCCACGCCGTCCTCCAGCAGCGCCACGCCCTCGCGCAGCGCGGCCAGCGGCGTCTTCAGCTCGTGCGAGGTGTAGCGCAGGAAGCGCGCCTTGTCCTCGTCGAGCTCCTTCAGACGCAGGCGCAACCACTCCAGGCGACGGCCGGGCGAGCGCATGTCGCTGGGCCCGCGGATGTCCACCGGATGGTCGAGCCGGTTCTCGCCCAGGCCGGCGATGGCGCGCTCCAGGCGCTTGAGCGGGCGCGTCAGCCAGACGCCGAAGGCCAGGGCCAGCAAGGCCGCCAGCACGATCGCGCCCAGCACCTGCGCGCCCACCGACGCGCGGCCGGCCTCCAGTTGCGCCTGCAGCGCGGCGTTGCGCGCCTCGCCGCCGCGGCGCACGGCCTCCGCGATCTGGGCGTTGAGCCGGTCGAGTGCGCGGAACTGCGTGTCGAGCGCGTCCTCGCGTTGCTGCACGGAGGCCTTGGGCCAGCCCAGAACGTCCTTGATCGGCGGCACCTGCGCCAGCCATTGCTTCGGCAGCTCCGGTGGCAGCTCGTGGCGCCCCATCTCGCCCAGCAGCCGCGTGGCGTCGTCGGCCGACTGCGTGAAACCACGCAGCAGCGACGGGTCGTCCAGCACGATGTACTGGCGCGCGCTGCGCTCCATGGCCACGCGCAGCTCGACGAGCTGGCGCGCGTCCACGGTCAGCAGCGAGGCGGTCTCGGTGGCCGCCCGGCTCTGCGCCATCACCCGTTCGAGCGTGAACAGGCCGCCCAGCGAGGCGGCGGCGAGCAGACCGGCGATCAGCAGGAAGGCGGCGAACAGGGTCTGCCGGAACGACAGGCGCAGGAGGTTGGACAAGCCGGTGCGTGCAAGAGGTGCGAAGAGCGCATTGTCACGCGAGCCGGCATTGCTCGATACTCGAGGGATTCGGCGAAAGCTTGGAAGGGTGCGCGAATGAAGATCCTGATCGTCGGCGCCGGGTCCACCGGCGGATATTTCGGCGCGCGCCTGATGCAGGCGGGGCGCGACGTGACGTTCCTCGTGCGTCCCGCGCGCGCGGCCGCGCTGCGCGAGACGGGCCTGCAGGTGCTGAGCCCGCTCGGCGACTTCTCCGTCACGCCGCGCCTGGTGCAGGCGGGCCGGATCGAGCAGCCCTACGACGTCGTGCTGGTGACGGTGAAGGCGTTCGGCCTGGCCGGCGCGATGGCCGACTTCGCTCCCTCCGTCGGCCCGCAGACGCTGATCCTGCCCGTCCTCAACGGCATGAAGCACATCGACGACCTGCAGGCGTGCTTCGGTGCCGAGCGGGTGGCGGGCGGCGTGTGCCGCGTGTCCACCACTCTCGAGGAACAGGGCCGCATCGTGCACCTGTCGCCCCTGCACGAACTCGTCTACGGCGAACTCGATGGCCGCAACACGGCGCGCATCGAGGCGTTGCACGCGTTCATGAGCGACGCCGGATTCGACGCGCAGCTGAGCCCGCGCATCGCGCAAGGCCTGTGGGACAAGTGGATCCTGCTCGCCACGCTGGGCGGCATCTGCACGCTGGCGCGCAGCAACGTGGGCGAGATCGCGGCCACCGACGGCGGCGCCGAGTTCGTGCGCGCCTTCTTCGCCGAGGCCGTGGCCGTGGCCAGCGCGGCGGGCTTCGCGCCCAGCCCGGGCGCCGTCGACTTCATCCTGGGCGTGCTCACGGCGCCCGGCTCGCCGCTCACGTCGTCCATGTACCGCGACCTGGTGGGCGGCGAACGCGTGGAGTGCGACCAGATCCTGGGCGACCTGCGCGCGCGGGCGCGCCGCGCGAACGTGGCCACGCCGCTGGTGTCGGCCGCCTTCATCCAGCTCGACGCCTACCAGCGCCGGCGCGATCCTCGCTAGCCGCCACGGCGTTCGACCACGCGTATGAATTCGACCGGACGCCTCCGCGTTCTGGCTAAACTGCGTCGATGCCGAATTCCCGTCCGCCGCAGGGCCTGCCCTCCTATTCCACGGCCCACCTGGCTCGCCGACTCGGGGTATCCGTGCCCACCGTCCAGCGCTGGGTCGACCTCGGGCACCTGAAGGCCTGGAAGACCGTGGGCGGCCATCGCCGCATCGACACCGAGAGCGCCGAGGGCTTCATCCGCACGCAGATGCAGCAGCGCGGCGGCGCCGCGGCAGAGGCCGTGGCGCCGTTCTCGGTGCTCGTGGTGGACCACAGCGCCGACGACCGCGACCTGCTGTGCGCGCTGGTGGAGATCGCGGTGCCCGGCGCGCGCGTCATCGTGGCGCCCAACGGCTTCGATGCACTCGTCGAGGTGGGCAAGGCGATGCCCGACCTGATCGTCACCGACATCACGATGCCGCACATGGACGGCGTCGAGATGATCCGCCACCTGTCCACGCAGGGCAACTCGCGGCCGCCGGCCATCGTGGCGGTGTCGTCGCATTCGGCTGCGCACGTCGACAAGCTGGGCGGCCTGCCGGCCGGGGTCACGCTGCTGTCCAAGCCGGTCGACCCGGCGCGTTTCGTCGAGACGGTCAACGCGGCACTGGACGGGAGCTGACTGCCTGAAAGGCAGTCATCCTGCGCGCAGTCGCAGGATCCATCCCTTGAAAGGCAGTCACGCGCGGGTCAGGACGCCAGCGAGTCCACCAGCTTGGCCAGCTGAGAGGCCTGCGCGGGCTTCTGCAGGAAGCCGTCGAAGCCGGCGCGGCCGGCCTCGTCGCCGGTCTTGGTCCAGTCCTGGCCGGTCAGGGCGATCAGCACCGCGCGTTCGCCCAGGCGCGAGCGGAATTCCTTGGCGGTGTCGAAGCCGTCCAGCATGGGCATCTGCAGGTCGATGAACGCGATGTCCGGCGTGAACTTCGAGGTCAGCTCGACCGCGCTCTCGCCGTCGTAGGCGACCTCGGTCTCGTGTCCCAGCAGCTTGAAGAAGGTCGCCAGGGTATCGGCGTTGTCGCGGGAGTCGTCGACGAAAAGGATCTTGGCCACGGGGTTGTCCTAGAGTTTCTTCGCCACGGTGACGCCCAGCAGGATGAACACGACCACCAGCCCGAGGAAGATGTAGAAGATCGTCTTGGCGACGACCGCGGCGCCCGCCGCGATGCCCGTGAAGCCCAGGAGGCCGGCCACGATGGCGATGATTGCGAAGATGAGTGCCCAGCGAAGCATGATGTGCGTTCCCGTTGGAATGTTTGGAGGGGATGGCGCTCATCTTCCGACGACCACGGTCGCGTGGGCCTAGGCGGACAGCGCGACGCGTTGTGGGACAGCACCGACACGGTTCAGCGCTCCGCGCCGTCGCGGGCCTTCAGCGCGAGCGCTTCGTCGCGGTCGACAGCAACCGCTCGAGCGCCACCGGGTCCAACGGCTTGACCAGGTAGTGGTCGAAGCCGGCCCGCGCCGCGCGCTCCCGGTCGGCCGGCTGGCCGTAGCCGGTGAGGGCGATGAGCGTCGCGCCCGCGCCCGCGGGGGACGCGCGCAGGCGGCGCGCCAGCTCGTGGCCGTCCATGCGCGGCAGTCCGATGTCCAGCACGAATACGTCCGGCCGCGTGGCTTGCGCGCGCTCCAGCGCGATCACCGGGTCGCCCTCGGTCATCACCTCGTGGCCAGCGTCCTCCAGCAGCATCGACAGCATGTGCGCGGCATCCTCGTTGTCGTCGACGACGAGGATGCTGAGCGGCGTCGGCGCGGCCTCCGAGGCGACGGCGGAGGCCTGCGCGTCGTCCTTGCGGCGATGCTCTTCGCGCAGTTCGTCGGCGAGGTGCTCCATCTTCCGGCGCGCGTTCACTTGCTCCGTCACCTCGTAGGCGAAGTTGAGGATGCAGGTGGTCAGCCCGCGTTCGTCGTGTAGAGGCTGGTAGACGAAGTTGAAGAACGTCTGCTCGACGCTGCCGCCGGGGCCCCGGCGCAGCGCCGCGGAGGCCTCGTTGCCGACATACGGAATGCCCGTGCGGTAGACGTCGTCAAGGTGCCTCAGGAACTCTTGATCGGCGAGCTCGGGCAGGGCGTCGACGAAGCGCTTGCCCATGATCGCGCGATCTCCTGTGAACATGTCGTAGGCCGGGTTGACAAGCTCGTAGACGTGCTCGGGACCGTCGAGCATCGCGATGCCGGCGGGCAGCTCCATGAATAGCTCGTTCAGGTATTGCCGCTGGCGTTCCGCGTTCCGCGGCGCGCGCCGCGTCGGCGCGCTGCAGGCTGTCGGAGAGCTGGCGCGCCACCAGGTCGAGGAACTGGCGATAGCCTTCGTCGAAGCGCAGCCGCCGGCTCACGCCCAGCGCGATGACGCCGCGCGACGGGCCGCCGGGCGAGCCTTCCAGCGGAAGCAGCAGCACCGACCGCGCCAGCCCGGCCGAATCGGCAGGCGCGACGTCGACGAGGCGGGGCGCGGCCCCGGCCCACACGGAGCGCGCGATGGCGTCCAACCGGGCGGCGTCGGCGGGCAGCAGGTGCTCGCCGACACGGCCCGCGGACACGAGATCCATGCCCTGCGCGTCCCACAGCCAGGCGTGCGCGACGGGCAGGTCGCTGGCGTTGCCGACGAGCGCCGCCAGCGCCGCCTCGATGGGCGAATCGGCGGACGCCTGTTCGGGCCGCAGCCGGCGCAGCGTCTCGGCGCGCCGGTCGGCCAGCACGGAGTCGGTGACCTCGAACACCGGCTGCAGGATGCCGGCGATGGCGCCCACGTCGTCGCGCAGGGCGCTGAACGTGAAGGTGAAGTACGCCTCCTCGTCGAAGCCGTGGCGGGTGAGCGGGATGTGCGTGCGGTCGACCCGCCAGATGCCATCCGTGTCGAGCACGTGGCGCATCCAGGGATGGATCAGCGGATAGGTGTCGGGCCACGACTCGCGGTAGGCCTGGCCGAAGCCGCGCGGGTGGCGCGGGCCGAGGATCAGCGCGTAGCCGTCGTTGTAGATCTGGGTCTGCTAGGGCCCCCAGAACAGGATGGCCGGCGTGGGCATGGCCAGCACCATCTCGGCATAGCCGCGCAGGGACTTCGGCCAGTCCTCGATCGGGCCCAGCGGCGTGCTCGACCAGTCGGTCGAGCGGAGCAGGGCGCTCGCATCGTCGGCGTCGGCGTCGGCGGTGTGCTTGGAGGACGGGCGGGCGGCGTCGGTCATACGCGGCTTGGCGGCTTGGCGGCTGGGTCAGGGATGTTATCCGCAACGGGGTCGGGGGCGTTCGGCGCGATTTTTGGCAGGAAGCGTGCCGCCTTTGGCCGGGCCAGCCGCCGTCTCAATCGTCGCCGTGGCCCAGCAGCACCTCGTGGTGCGCGCATCCCGCCGGAATCATCGGAAAGCAGTTCTCTTCCGGCGCTACTTGCACGTCGAGAAAGAACGGGCCGTCCGACTCGAGGCATTCGCGCAGCGCGGCGTCGAGTTCGTCGCGTCGCTCCACGCGCCGCGCCTGCCAGCCGAACGCGCGGGCCAGCGCCACGAAGTCGGGCAGGGCCTCGGTGTAGCTGTGGCTGTAGCGGCCGCCGTGCACCATCTCCTGCCACTGCCGCACCATGCCCATGTAGCCGTTGTTCGACAGCACCACCTTCACCGGCGTGCGGTGCTGCGCGGCGGTCGACATCTCCTGGATGTTCATCAGGATCGACGCGTCGCCGCTGACGCACACCACCAGGTCGGACGGATGGGCGATCTGCGCGCCGATGGCCGCGGGCAGGCCGTAGCCCATCGTGCCGGCGCCACCCGAGGTCAGCCAGCGCCCCGGGCGCTCCGGGCGCAGGTGTTGCGCGGCCCACATCTGGTGCTGGCCCACGTCGGTGGAGACGATCGCGTCGCGGCCGGACAGCGCGCATTGCAGGCGCGTCATCAACGCCTGCGGCGCGATGCAGCGCGCGTCGTCGACGAAGGCCAGCGAGCGGCGATCCTGCCATTGCCCGATGCGCGTCCACCACGCGTCCAGATCCTGGCAGCGCGAGCCGGGCAGGGCCAGTTCGTGGAGCAGTTCCGACAGCAGTTCGCCGCAGTCGCCCACCAGCGGCACGTCGGTGAGCACCACCTTGTTGATGGACGTGGGATCGATGTCGATGTGGATGAACTTCGCGGTGGGGCAGAAGCCGTCGACGCGGCCTGTGACCCGGTCGTCGAAGCGCGCGCCGTCGCACACCACCAGGTCGGCGCCGTGCATGGCCAAGTTGGCCTCCAGCGTGCCGTGCATGCCCAGCATGCCCAGGAAGCGCGGGTGCGAGGCCGGCACCGCGCCCAGGCCCATCAGCGTGAGCGTGCAGGGCGCGCCGGTGACGTCCGCCAGCGCCGTGAAAGCCGCTCAGGCCG
>JACMOG010000086.1 GCA_014378125.1 Vitreoscilla sp.
ATCTTGCCGTCGGCGCCGAGGAAAACGGCGTTGATGTCGAGGAAGCGGATGGTCTTGCCATCATCGAGCTTGGCGAGGTCGCGGTTGACGGCGTTAATCGTCACCATGCGCTTGGCCGCTTCGTCGATGGCCGCCTGGTTGATCGGGCCGCCCTTGGGGTCGCGCGGCCCGCGCGGGAAGATGCCGAGCACGAGGATCTTCGTTTGCGGCAGTTTGGCGCGCACCATGGCGACGATCTTGCGGTCGGCCGCCGCGATTTCCTCGGCGTTGTACTCGAGGCTGTTGTTCGTGCCCATCATCAGCACGGCCACTTTCGGCGCGATGCCATCGAGCTCGCCGTGCTCGATCTGCCAGATCAGGTTCTGCGTGCGCGCGCCGCCGATGCCGAAATCGGCAGGCTGGTATTTGCCGTAGTTGGTCTGCCAGATCTCGGGCGCGATTTTCCAGCGCTCGGTGATCGAGTCGCCGAGGAACAGCAGGCCGATCGGGCCGGACTTCGCGCGCGCGAGGAAGGTCTCGTGGTGCTTGAGGAAGACGCCGTTGTCCTGCTTTTCAAACGCTTCCGACGCGCTCAGTTTCGGCTTGGCCGGCGCGCTCAATGGCGCATTCGGTGCGGCGACTTGGGCGCAAGCCTGGGCGCCGACGAGTGACAGGGCGATGAGCAGGCTGCTCAGACGGTGGTTCATGCTTGTTTCTCCTTGACGGGTAAGACGGGGCCGCCGAGCCAGAGCGCCAGGTACACCAGCGGCACGAGCACGGCGCCAAGAACGAAGAAGGGCGTGTAGTTGCCGCCGGCGGTCAGTTCGGGCACCAGCTGCATGCAGACGATCACGCCGAGCACGGCCGACGTGCCGCTGATGCCGGCCAGCGAACCCACCGTTTTGCCCGAATAGAAGTCGCTCGGCAGGGTTTGGATGTTCGTGATCGCGGCCTGGAAGCCGAACAGGATCACGCCGATCGACAGCACCGCCAGCAGCGGCGTGACGGCCATCGCGCTCAGGATTAAGGCGGGGAACATGATCGCCAGGCCCAGCGCGATGACGAATTTGCGCGCGCGGTTGACCGACCAGCCGCGCGTGAGCAGCGCGCCGCACAGCCAGCCGCCGGTCAGCGCGCCGACGCCGGCGCCCACGTAGGGCACCCAGGCGAACATGCCGATCTGCTTGACGTCGAAATGGAATTTCTCATTGAGGTAGAGCGGCAGCCAGCCGACGAACAGCCACCAGATCGGGTCGATGAAAAAGCGCGCCATGATCACGCCCCAGCTTTGGCGATGGCGCAGCAGCTGCGCCCAGGTCGGCACGTAGTCGGCCTTGGCGGCGCTTGGGCGCTGTTGGCCGGTGAGGATGTAGGCGCGCTCTTCCTCGCTGATCCACGGGTGGGCGTCGGGGCCGCACTTGTAGACGATCAGCCAGGGCACGATCCAGATGAAGCCGAGCGCGCCGATCAGCAGGAAGGTCGTCTTCCAGCCCACGTAGGCGTACAGGAAGGCCACCAGCGGCGGAGCGATGATCGAGCCGACCGAGGCGCCGGCGCCGAAGATGCCTTGTCCGAGCGCGCGTTCGCGCACGGGGGACCACTCGGCGATCGCCTTCGCGGGAGACATCTCGTACGACCAGGCGAAGGCGATCGTGGAGTCGAAGCTGGGCGCGTGGAAACGCAATGGCGCGCCCGTGGTGGTGGCGCGGGATCCCGCGCCGTCCGGCGCGGCAAAGGTGTACCTCGTGGACCGTCCGACCTCGGTACAGACCAGTCTCCTCGTTGGCGCACCCGGCATCGCACGCACCGACAAGGACTATGATGTGCTGCAGGTGATGAACGCCGTGGTTGGCGGCGGACCCACCGGTCGCCTGTTCACGCATCTCCGTGAGGAGAAGGGGTACACGTACGGCGCATACAGCGGGCTGAACGCCGGCCGCTATCGCGGCACCTGGGTGGCGAGCACGGACGTCCGCTCGGAAGTGACGGATCCGGCGCTCACGGATCTGATGGACGAGCTGCGCCAGATCCGCGACATCCCTGTCTCGGCCACCGAGCTGCGTGACAAGCAGCGCTCGCTGGTGGCCGGGTTCGCCCTCTCGCTCGAGTCGCCGCAGCAGGTGCTGGGCTACTATGTGCAGAGCTGGCTCTATCACCTGCCGACAAGCTATTGGGAGCAGTATCCGAAGCGCGTCATGGCGGTGACGCCGGCGCAGGTACAGGCGGCGGCGAAGAAGTATCTGGCGCCGGGCCGAGTGCAGATCTTCGCCGTGGGCGATGGGAAGCAGATCGAGGAGACGCTGCGCAAGTTCGGGCAGGTGGAGGTGTATGACACCGAGGGCAAGAAGCGGGAGATGGTGCCCTGAGCGTCGGCGGTGTCAGCGGTGACTGACGCGCTCGACAGCTGAATCGCAGATGTACAAAAAACTCCCAGTGGCTTGGCTAGCTGCTGGGAGTTTCTGCGTTCGCGTCGCCCGTTACCGCTGAGTGCGTACGAGCAACGGCGTAAAAACCGAAGCGCGAAGAGATCCAAAGTACCGCGACTGTCTTGTACGCTCTTCGATGTGGATGTCATCCATCCGAGACATACACCTCGACGATCGCCGCCCCGTCCCGCCCGAACTTCACGTACATCAGCCACGGCCGACAGCAGACCTGACAGTCTTCCACGTACTCCTGATCGCTGCCACTGCCCGGGTCGAGGGCGATCTCGTTCGCCTCGCCGCAGTGCGGGCAGTGCACCACTGCTTCGGTGTCCACCGTTCCGTCGCCGCGCGGGAATTGCGCGTCGATCTCCTCCTCCGACCAGTCCTCCGCGTCCTCGAAAT
>JACMOG010000087.1 GCA_014378125.1 Vitreoscilla sp.
CCGTCGGCGCCGGCGTGGTTCAGCACGATCTCCACGCGCGGCCACGCGTCGGCCGGCGCGGCGGTGCGCGCCAGTCCCAGCGCCTCGCCCTCGGGCCTCGCGCGGAACGTGGGCAGCACGCCGCCTTCGAGCCGCGCGATGGGGCCGCAGTCGCTGCCCGCGAACGCGAACGTCTGCAGCGTGTGCACCTTGCGCAGCCCCACCGCGCCCCAGGCCGCGCCGGCGAACGCCACGCTGACGCCGCGCGCCCCGGCCGCTTCGGCCACCGTCACGGCGTCGAGCAGGTTGGCCGGACCGTCGGGCGACAGCGCGCTGGCCGGGCGCATGGCCGCGGTCAGCACCACCGGCTTGCCCGGCGCGAGCACGCGGTGCAGGAACCAGGCGGTCTCTTCCAGCGTGTCGGTGCCGTGGGTGATGACGACGCCGGCCACCTCGGGACGCGCCACATGGTGCGCCACGCGGGCGGCGAGGCGCTGCCACGTGGCGGCGTCCATGTTCTTGCTGTCGATGGCGGCGACCGATTCCGACTCGATCCGATGTTCGGCGAGCGCCGGCACGGCGGCGATCAGGGCCTCGACGCCCAGCGCGCCAGCCCGGTAGCCGGTGGTGTCGGTGCTGCTGGAGCCGGTGCCGGCGATCGTCCCGCCCGTGGCGAGAATCACGACAAGCGGCATGGGGCTTTGCATTCTTGGCAACCTTGGATAAAAATACAGACCTGTATGAACAACCAGATACCGGCTGCGGGGCGCAAGCTCCGGGCCGTTGGGGACGCCATGGAAGTCGAAACGCCGAAGCTCACCGCCCGCCAGCAGCAGATCCTCGATCTGGTGCAGAGCGCGATCGAACGCACCGGCGCTCCGCCGACCCGCGCCGAGATCGCCAACGAACTGGGCTTCAAGTCGGCCAACGCCGCCGAGGAGCACCTCCAGGCGCTGGCCCGCAAGGGCGTCATCGAGCTGGTGGGCGGCACCTCGCGCGGCATCCGGCTGAAGTCTGACACATTGCGTGCGCTCAACGAGGCGCGCGGCAAGCAGTACTCGCTGCCGCTGCCCAGCCTGTCGCAGCTGTCGCTGCCGCTCGTCGGGCGCGTGGCCGCCGGCACGCCCATCCTGGCCCAGGAGCACGTCGAGCAGACCTACCTGCTCGAAGCCTCCATGTTCCCGCGCCGCCCCGACTACCTGCTCAAGGTCGTGGGCATGAGCATGCGCGACGCCGGCATCATCGACGGCGACCTGCTGGCGGTGCAGAAGAGCCGCGAGGCGCGCAATGGCCAGATCGTGGTGGCGCGCCTGGGCGACGAGGTCACCGTCAAGCGCTTCCGCCGCACCCGCACCACCATCGAGCTTCTGCCCGAGAACCCCGACTTCCAGCCCATCGTCGTGCCCTTCGGCGACGTCGATTTCGAGCTGGAAGGCATCGCGGTGGGCCTGGTTCGCAACAACATGATGAGCTAGGCCATCAAGTCGCCCAAGGCGGCCACGGCCGACGACTGCGTCGCGTTGGAGCAATTGCCCAACGTGGGCCCGGCCATGGCAGCCGACCTGCGCCTGCTGGATATCCACACGCCGCAGGCGCTGAAGGGCCGCGACGGGGTGCAGCTCTATCGCGCGCTGTGCACGGCCACCGGGCAGCGCCACGATCCCTGCGTGCTGGATACCTTGCTGGCGGTGGTCGACTTCATGAACGGCGCGCCCCCGGCGCCGTGGTGGGCCTACACGAAGCAGCGCAAGGCGCTGGTGGACGAAGGCCTGCGTCTCACCTAAAGTCGGCTCCTGGTGGAATCGGTTCCACGCCACGAGAATGATGGAGACGACATGCAGCCTTCGCCCTTGCGTCGCGCCGCCGCCTGGATGGCCGTCGCGTTGGCCCTCGCCACGCCGATGTCCCGCGCGGCGGACGCGCCGCCCGGCACCCTGCCCCGCGACCCCGCGCAGGAGGCGCAGATCCGCGCCATCGTCGACCACATGACGCTGGCCCAGAAGGTGGGCCAGATGACGCAGCCCGACATCCGCGCCGTCACGCCCGCCGAGGTACGCCAGTACTACATCGGCTCGGTGCTCAACGGCGGCGGCGCCTGGCCCGGGATGGACAAGCACGCCTCGCGCGACGCCTGGCTCGCCATGGCCGACGGCTGGTTCGACGCCTCCATGAGCACCGACATGGCCGTCGAGGTGCCGGTGATGTGGGGCACCGATGCCGTCCACGGCAACAACAACGTCTACGGCACGACCCTGTTCCCGCACAACATCGGCCTGGGCGCCGCCCACGATCCGGCGCTGGTGGAGCGCATCGGCGAGGCCGTGGCGCGCCAGGTGCGCGGCACGGGCATCGACTGGACCTTCGCGCCCACCGTGGCCGTGGTGCGCGACGACCGCTGGGGCCGCACCTACGAGGGCTTCTCGGAAGACCCGGCCATCGTCGCCGCCTATGCGGGGCGCTACGTCACCGGCCTGCAGGGCCGCTTCGACCCGGCGGGCCGGCCCACCATCGTCGCCACCGCCAAGCACTTCATCGGCGACGGCGGCACCGAGCACGGCGTCGACCAGGGCGAGACCATCGCCAGCGTGTCCGACCTGCTGCGCATCCACGGCGCCGGCTACGTGTCGGCCATCCAGGCCGGCGTGCAGACGGTGATGGCGTCGTTCAGCAGCTGGACCTACACTGGCGCCGACGACACCGGCCGGCGGCTGTCGTTCGACAGCGCGAAGACCACCGGCAACAAGTACCTGCTCACCGACGTGCTCAA
>JACMOG010000931.1 GCA_014378125.1 Vitreoscilla sp.
CCCGCGACGAACCAGAAGCCGTCCCAGGAGTGGTTGGTCAGCGAACAGAACTTCTGCACCTCGAAGAACTTGGCCGACTCGATCAATGCCAGCGGGTTCTCCTGCCCGTCGGCCACCTTGGTCTGCAAGGCTTGGTAGGCCCCGGCCAGCGGCAGACTCACCGGCGCGGCGCCCAGCGTCTTGAACATCTGCACCCACAGCGGCACCACCGGCACGCGGATCTTGAAGTTCTTCAGGTCGTCGGGGGTGCGGATCGGCTTGGTGCTGGTGGTGATCTGGCGGAAGCCGTTGTCCCAGACGGTGGCGAAGGGCACCAGATTGATCTTCTCGATGGCCGCGCGGATGTGGTTGCCCACCGCGCCGTCCATCGCGGCCCAGACCTTGTCGTAGCTGGAGAAAGGGAAGCCCACCCCGGTGATGGACGTGACCGGGATCAAGGTCGACATCACCGTGCCGGGGAAGGTGGCCAGCTCGAGGGCGCCGGAGCGGATCTGGGACATCATGTCGGCGTCGCCGCCCAACTGGTTGTTGGGAAACAACTCGATCGCCACACGGCCACCGGTTTCTGACGCGATCGCCGCGATCGCTTCCTTCAGACGCACGTTCACCGAGTGCGTCACCGGCAGGTCGTTGCCCAGCTTGAGTTTGAACTCTGGCGGCTTGCCTTGCGCAAAGGACAGGCCGGGCAGCGCGGCCGCGCCAGCCAGCGCGCCGGTGGCGAGGATGTTTCTGCGGGTAACGGTCATCGTCGTCTCCTGGAAGTGTTCGGTGAGGAGGATTTCAGCCTGAGATTCGACGGCATAGTATTCGGAATTCAGAGTGCCGACATCAGGGCTATCCCTGTTTGAACTTTGAATCCCGAGTTCTAATATGTTTGCATCTGCGGTACTTTGTGGCGCGCCCCTGAGCTACTGTGGAGCAGGCGCCGCGGGGCCGTGCACCGTTCCTGAAGGAGAGCGCTCATGAACCATCTGCTCACCGTGGCCGACGCCGTTGCGGCGCACGCACGTCTGCAGCCGAACAAGATCGGCGCGCGCGATTCGCGGCGCGCGCTGACCTTCGCGCATTGGCACGAACGCGCCGGCCGGCTGGCCAACGGCTTGCTCGCGCTCGGCCTGGTGAAGGGCGACCGTGTGGCGCTGCTGGCCCACAACTGCGTCGAATGGATGGAGATGTACGTGGCGCTGGCGCGGGCCGGCTTGGTGGCAGTGCCGATCAACTTCCGCCTCACAGCCCCGGAGATCGCCTATATCGCCTCGCACTGCGAAGCGCGTGCCTTCATCGCGCAGGGGGAACTGCGGGACCGCGTCGATTCGATCCGTGCCGAACTAACCATCGCACCGCAGGCCTACATCAGCATCGGCCCTGAGGTTGCCAGCGGTTGGCAAGACTACGAGGCGTTGATCAAGGCCACTGAGTCCGGGAAACGCGACAACCCCGCCGCCACTGTGCGGCCGGCCGATCCTTGCGCGCTGATGTACACCTCGGGCACGACCGGCCGGCCCAAGGGCGCCATCCGCAGCCACGAAGGCAACACCTTGATTGCACTGGCCACGGCGCTCGAGATGGGCTTCACGCGCAACGACACCGCGCTGCTGGTGATGCCGATGTGCCATGCCAACTCGCTGTATTTCAGCCACACCTTCACGCACCTGGGCGCCACCTGCGTGATCGACGACCGCAAGAGCTTCGATCCGGAAGCCCTGCTGGCCACGCTGGCGCGCGAGGAGATCACCTTCACGTCGCTGGTGCCCACGCACTACATCATGATGTTGGGGTTGCCTGAAGCGACCAAGGCGGAGTACGACGTGGGTGCGGTGGAGAAGCTGATGATCTCCTCCGCCCCGGCGCGCAAGGAGACCAAGCTCGCGATCCTCGAGCACTTCCGCAACGGTCAGCTCTACGAGCTGTACGGCTCCACCGAGACGGGTTGGGTCACTCTGCTGCGGCCCGAGGAGCAAATCGACAGGCTGGGCTCGGTCGGCCGCGAGTGGGCCGGGTCGGGGCCGATCCGGCTGCTCGATGTGCAGGGCAACGAAGTTCCGGACGGCGAAGTCGGCGAGCTCTACTCGCGCACGCCCTACGTCTTCGACGGCTATTGGAAGAACCCCGCAAAGACCGAGGAGGCCTTCCACGATGGCGCCTGGTGCTCCGTGGGCGACATGGCGCGGCGCGACGCCGAGGGCTACATCCATCTCGTCGACCGCAAGAGCAACATGATCATCACCGGCGGTGAGAACGTCTACCCGTCCGAGGTGGAGGGCGTGATCGGCGCGCACCCGAAGGTCAAGGACGTGGCCGTGGTCGGCCTGCCGCACGACAAGTGGGGCGAGGCCGTACATGCTGTCGTGGTGCTGCACCAGGAGGCTGAGGCCACCGAGGCCGAACTGCTCGACTGGTGCCGCGGGCGCATCGCCGGCTACAAACGGCCTGCCTCGGTGCGCTTCGTCGCCGACGCCGAGATGCCACGCACCGCCACCGGCAAGATCCTGCACCGCATGCTGCGGGACCGGCTGGCCAGCGGCCAGCCCGGATAAACTGGTGGAACTCTGCATTCCGCATTCATGAAGACTCTCGTCAGCCAACCCAATCTCGTCAAGCAGGTGCGCGATGCCATCCTCGCGGAAATCTCGTCGGGCGCCCTGGCGCCGGGCGACCGCATCATCCAGGAGCAGATTGCCCAGGCCTTGGGCGTGTCGCGCCAGCCGGTGCAGCAGGCGCTGGCGTTGCTGCGCGAGCAGGGCGTGCTGCAGGACGCGCCCGGCCGCGGCTTGCTGGTCGCGCCGTTGGACCCGGAGCACGTGCAGCACATGTACGACATCCGCTCGGTGATCGAGGGCCTGGCAGCGCGGCGTGCGGCGGAACTGGGCGCCGAGCGGGCGGCCAAGGCCGGCCCGGCGCTGATCGACGCCGGCCGCAAGGCGGTCGCCGCCGGCTCGGTGGCGCGCATGATCGCCGCCGACATGAAGTTCCATGAATTCATCTATGGCCTGTCGAGCAACCCGCTCATTGCCCCGGCGCTCGAAACCCACCTGACCTACACCCAGCGCGTGATGGGCGAGGTGCTGATCCGCGACGAAAGGCCGCGCGACATCTGGGACCAGCACGAGGCGATCCTGAAGGCCATTGCCAAGGGCGACGGTGAACGCGCCGAGGCGCTGGTGAGATCGCATCTCATGCAGGCCTCGGGCTTCATGGTGACGCGGTTGCGTCGCAAGAGCCTCGACCCTGCCGCCTGACGACAGGCCGTCGTTGCTGGCGCCGAAGCGAAGAACATGCGCATGATGGGTATTCGTTGTCCAGCATTTGCTTTTGTCGGGCCTGTTCGCCGCCGAGCAATATCGCGCTGACGTGCCGACGGCACCGGCCGAATGGGTCGATGACCTGCGACCGATCGCCGCCGCGGATTGGAGTCCCGAGCGAGCCGCCCACCTGCTCGGACGCGCCGGCTTCGGCGCGATGCCGCAAGAGATTCGGCAAAGCCTAGCGCTAGGCCCGCGGGCTGCGGTGACGGCACTGATCCGGCCCGGGGCGAGCGACGATCCGGCGGTCGGCGCCTCTGCGCCGTCCGGCATTCCCGTCGCGGGCATCTACTTGTTTCCGGAAAGCCGGCCGCGCGTGACAGACATGGCGATGGCGCGTGGCGAAGCGCTCGGCGTCCAGGTCGAGCCCGCCGGCAACCGGTGGCAGCAACCCGCCGTCGACAAGTTCGTCTTCTGGCTGCGTGCCAGCGCGCTCGAGTGCAACCGCATCGACTATTGGTGGGCCAACCGCATGCTGCTGACGCACTGGCCGCTGGTCGAGAAGATGGCGGTGTTCTGACACGGCCACTTTGCGACCCACGAGGACAAGGTGCGCGATCACCGCAAGATGCTCGGGCAGAGCGAGCGGTTCCAGCGCCGGGGCTTAAGCAACTTTCGCGAGCTGCTGATCGGCGTGGCGCAGGACCCGGCGACGCTGGCCTTTCTCGACGCCGGCGTGAATGTCAAGGGTGCGCCAAACGAGAAACTCGCGCGCGAGACCGTCGAGATGTTCACGATGGGCGTGGGCCGCTACAGCGAGCGCGAGATTCGCGAATCCGCGCGGGCGTTCACCGGCTGAAACGCTCGAGGCACGCGCTTCGCCGTCGACGCCGACCAGCACGACGGCGGCGTGAAGACCGTCTTCGGCCGGGAGGGCCGGTTCGATGGCGTGCGGCTGATCGACCTGCTCCTCGAGCAACCCGCGACGGCCGGAAACATCGCGGGGC
>JACMOG010000932.1 GCA_014378125.1 Vitreoscilla sp.
AGCGACAGCGCGTCGATGGCGCGGCGCAGGGACATGTGGATGGTGACCAGCACCACGCGCAGTTCGTCGTTGGCCAGCATCATGCGCACCGGCGGCACCGCGGCGCCCGGCGCGGCGGCCAGTGCCTGCAGCATCTCGGTGTGGCCCGGAAAGCGCACGCCGGCGGCCGACAACGCCTCCTTGTGGATCGGCGCGGTGACGATGGCGCGTCCCGCGCCCTCGACCACCCAGGCCACGGCCTGCTCGATGCAGCGTGCCGCGGCCGCGCCGGCGCGGGCGTCGATGAGGCCGAACGGCAAGGTCTCCAGGCTCGCGGCCAGGCCCGCCGGCGCGCACACCGCCAGCGTGCCGGGCGGGCAGGCCGCATGATCGGCGGGATGCGCCAGCACGGCCACCGGCAGCGCGAGGCCGCAGGCCGCGACGGCGCGCCGCAGCACGCCCGCGTCGCCCACCACCACCGCGTCGTCGAGCTCGCCGGCGGCCGCGGCCTTGGCGATGGTCTCGGGGCCGGTGCCGCTCGCGTCGCCCATCGTCACGAGCAGGGGCAATGCGGCGGATGAAGCGGTGTGGTGCGTGGGCATCGGAAGATTGTTCCACGCTATCGTCACGTGCCACACTCGTCGCTCCATGCCCATTCGCCTTACCGTGACTCCCCGCCTCCTGCGCGTCGCGTGCTCCGCGGCCGTCGCGCTTCTAGCGGCGCAGGCCGCGCTGGCCCAGCCCGTGGCCGGCCTGGCGCGTTCGCCGCTCGCGCCATCAGCGGGCGATGCCCGGCGCTTCCACGCCGCGCTGGAGGCCACCCGCTTTCGCGCGCTGCTCGACAGCGACTGGGAGTGGCGCCTGCAGCAGGATCCCGAGTGGGCCACCAGCCTGGGCGACCATCGCTTCGACGATCGCCTGGCCGACGCCTCGCCCGAGGCCGTGGCACGCCGCCACGAGCACCAGCGCGCGCAGCTGAAGGCGCTGCGCAAGGTCGACGTCGACGCGCTCACCGGCGAGGACCGCATCTCGTACGACTGCGCGCTGCAGCAGGCACAACTGGCCGTCGACTGGCAGCGCTTCCCCGCCATGGACACGCGCGTGCTGTCGGCCAAGGACGGCGTGCAGATCGACCTGCCGCAGGCGATGGCCGACTTCCCGGTGCGCAACGAACTCGACGCGCGCCACGCGCTGGCGCGACTGCAGGCCATGCCCGCGCGCATCGCGCAGGACATCGCCTGGCTGCGCGAGGGCAAGCGCCTCGGCTGGGTCACGTTCAGGTCCTCGCTGTCGCAGGTGCCCGACCAGATCGACCAGTTGCTGGCCCGCCCCCTCATCGACACGCCGCTGCTCGACCCGTTCCGCCGCCTGCCGGCCGACATCCCGGCCGACCGCCGCACCGCGCTGCAGGATCAGGCCGCCAACGTGCTGCAGGCGCAGGTGGTCCCCGCGTTCGCCGAGCTGCGCAAGGTGGTGGTCGACGAGCTGCTGCCGGCCAGCCCCGAGGACGGCGCCCTCAGCGCGTATCCCGACGGCGTCGAGGTGTACCGGCTGTCCATGCGAGGGAGCACCACGCTGTCGCTCGACGCGCGAGCCGTGCACGAGATCGGCGTGGCCGAGATGGCGCGCATCCAGGACCAGATCGCCGCGGTGATGAAGTCGATCGGCTTCGAGGGCAGTCGCGCCGAGTTCGTCGACCAGATGGCGCGCGACCCGAAGTTCTTCTACCCCAGCGGCGACGAGTTGCTGGCCGGCTATCGCGAGCTGGCCAAGCGCATCG
>JACMOG010000933.1 GCA_014378125.1 Vitreoscilla sp.
CCGTCGTTGGTGTTGGTGTTGGTGTTGGTGTTGGTGTTGGTGTTGGTGTTGGTGTTGGTGTTGGTGTTGGCGTTGGCGTTGGCGTTGGCGGCGGTGCGGCGTTGTCGCGGATCACGATGGACGGCCCGACGACGGCCGTCGCCTCCGCCGCGTCGGCCACCACCTGGTTGGTCGCGGCGGCGGAAGCCCGGTCGGCCGGAGGCAGCGCCGCCGACGCGGCGGCGTGCGGCACCGGCACGTCGGGGGGCGCCAGCGGGGGCCGAAGGGGCCCGGGGGGGGGCGGCGGGGAACGCCCGGCGGGCCGGAGGCCGCCCCGGCGCCGCGCCGGCGTGCGCCAGCGCCACGTCGGTGGGCTCCAGCGTGGCCGTATGCGACGCGGTGGCGCGCGACGGGTCGGCCTCGGGCATGTACACCACCAGCGCGCCGGCCTTGCGGCTGCCCGCGGGCGAGTCGCCGCCGGGCGAGGTGCCCACCACCAGGAACAGCAACAGGTGCAACAGCAGCGCCAGCACCACGCAGCGCTCGAGGCTGGGCTGGCTCACGCCGGGCTGCGGCCAGGGCAGCCCCGCCACGCCGTTGAACGCCGAGCCACGCAGCGCGAGGCCGACCGGCGGCACCGGCGGGCGCTTGCGGGCCAGGGCCCTGGCGAGGACGTAGCGAACGGGTCGGAGCAAGCTGGAGGATCCGGGCAAGGTCGAACGGGAGCTCGACAGCGGCGATGCGGATGCTCCCGATCCTTATCGTAGTCGCAACCCATGGCGCCTCGCCGAACGGATGGCATGCTGGCCAACGCGACCATCGAGATCGTCGCGAACTCGCCGGGCCGGAGGCGACGCGCCGAGGGCCACAATGGCCCGATGAAGACGCCCGTCGAATCGATCTCCGTCGCGGCCAACGGCCTGCGATTCCACGCGCTGGCGGCCGGCCCCGTCGACGGGCCGCTGGTGATGCTGCTGCACGGCTTTCCCGAGACCTCGCACGGCTGGCGCCACCAGATCCCCGCGCTGGCCGGGGCGGGGTTCCGCGTGGTGGCGCCCGACCAGCGCGGCATCGGCGGCAGCAGCAAGCCCCCCGGCGTCGCCGCCTACCGCATCGACCATCTGGCCGCCGACATCGTCGCCATGGTGCGCGCCCTCGGCCGCGAGCGCGCGCAGGTGGTCGGCCACGACTGGGGCGGCGCCGTCACGTGGACGCTGGCGCTGCACCATGCCGACGTGATCGAGCGCGTGGCCATCCTCGACGCGCCGCATCCGGTGGCGTTCTCCGCGTGGATGCGGGCCCATGCGTCGCAGCGCCGCAAGAGCTGGTACATGGCGTTCTTCCAGCTGCCGTGGCTGCCCGAATTCATGCTGCGCGCCAACGGCTTCCGGCTGCTCGCGAAGGCGCTGGTGCAGTCCAGCCGCCCTGGCACCTTCACGCCCGACGACCTGGCCGCTTACCGCCGTGCCTGGGCGCAGCCCGGCGCGCTCACCGGCATGCTCAACTGGTACCGCGGCCTGCGCCTGCGCAGCGGCCTGCCTTCCGGCCACACACGCGTGGCCATCCCCGTGCGCCTGATGTGGGGCGACCGCGACGCGGCGCTGGAATCGGGCATGGCCGAGGCCTCGATCGCGTATTGCGACGCCGGCGAGGTGATCCACTTTCCGGAGGCCACGCACTGGCTGCCGGCCGAGGAGCCGGCGCGCGTCAACGCGTTGCTGCTGGAGTTCCTTCGCCGCTGAGGCCTCAGCCCGGCACGATCATCGACCACGCCGCCAGCGACGACGACACCACCAGCACCAGGCAGTCCACCACGGCCAGCATGCCGTAGACGCCGCCCTCGCTTTCGTCGGTGCCGATGCGAATGGAGATCGGCTGGCCGGCTCCGGCCGCGGCGATCACCGGCAGCGGCAGGCCCTCGCCCACGAGCGGGGGCGCGGTGACGTAGGCCGCGCCGGCCTGTGCCGCCGAGCGCAGGTCACGAAACGGGAGCGGATCGCCGCTGCGGAGGGTGGCCTGCGACGCCTCGGTGCGCGCCACCAGCGTGGCCGTCTCGGCCTGCAGCGCCAGCGATTCCGGCGACGCGGCCACGAGGCGGCCCACCACATGGATGCGATCGCCGTTGCGCAGCAGTCGCTCGCTGGCCTGCGGATCGCGGGTGCCGGCGATGTCGGCGCGGCCCTGCAGGCCCGAGCGCGTGGCCGTGAGCGGCACCGGCCCCTGCCCGGTGACCCCCGCGCCGACCGGCAGCACGATGCACTCGCCGCTCTCGTCCACCAGCAGGAAGGGCCGGACGCTGTCGCGCGCGTCGAGATGGCCGGCGAACTGCCTGGCATGCCGGAACCACAGGCACAGCTCGCCGTCGGGCGAGATCAGCGGCACGGCGTCG
>JACMOG010000934.1 GCA_014378125.1 Vitreoscilla sp.
CAGTCGAAGCCTTCGCCGGCCAGATCGACCACGCGGTCGCTCAGGTTCAGCGTGATGGTCACGTCGGCATGCTGCTCGCGGAACCGGGCCACCAGCGGCGCCACATGGCGCCGGCCAAAACCCGCCGGCGCGGTGATGCGCAGGTGGCCGCTGGCCTTGACGCCGCCGGCCGACACGCTGGCCTCGGCGTTCGCCAGCTCTAGCAGCAGGCGCTGGCAGTCTTCCAGGAACGCGCTGCCCTCGTGGGTGAGCGCCACCCGGCGCGTGGTGCGCGTCAGCAGCTTCACGCCCAGGCGCGCCTCCAGCGCGTCCAGGCGCCGGCTTACCACCGCGGGCGCCACGCCTTCGGCCTGGGCCGCGGCCGTCAGGCTGCCGCGCTGGGCCACCGCCACGAACGATTGCATCTGCTTGAGCTTGTCCATCCGAATGCGGCGTCAGGCTGAAGCCCGACCCCACGCCTTTATCTTTGCAGAAAAGTCATCAATCAATCGCGAATTATGGTGGGAATCATCATTCAAGGATGGAATAGATTCGCTCCATGGACTCCACCGCCGCTTCCTCCGATCGCCCCGAGCCGCCCAAGGCCGTGCTGTTCGACGTCTACGGCACGCTGCTGGACGTCTACAGCGTGGGGCTGCGCGCCGAGCAGATGTTTCCGGGCGCGGGCGAGCGTCTCGCGCGCGCGTGGCGCGACAAGCAGATCGAGTACTCGCGCCTGGTCTCCATGAGCGGGCGCTACCGGCCTTTCTGGCAACTCACGCGCGACGCGCTGCAGGTGTGCGCATTGGCGCTGCAACTGCCGCTGGACACCGCAGGGGAGGACAGCCTGATGAACGAGTACCGGCACCTGTCGGCGTTTCCGGAGAACCGCGCCGTGCTGCAGGCGCTGGCCGAGCGCGGCATCCGCACGGGCGTGCTCTCCAACGGCGACCCGGACATGCTGGACGTCACCCTGCGCAGCGCCGGTCTGGTCGAACTGCTCCACCCCATCCTCAGCGCGCATTCCACACGCCGTTACAAGACCGACCCGGCTGCCTACGCGCTGGGCCCGCAGGCGCTGGGCCTGCCTGCCGCCGACATCCTGTTCGTGTCGTCCAACTGCTGGGATGCCATCGGCGCCGCCTGGCACGGCTACACCACGCTGTGGGTCAATCGCGCCGACGCCCCGATGGAGCAGCTCGGCATCGCGCCCACGCGCGTCGGGCACTCGTTGCGCGACGTCCTCGAATTCTTCGTCTGATCTTCAACTTCCCAGGAGTCCTTCCATGAGCCTCAAGCTGCCCCAGGGCATGACCCTCTCCGGCGCCATCCAGCCGGGCTTCGACGCCATCCTCACGCCGGAGGCGCTGGCCTTCGTCGCCGACCTGCACCGCACCTTCGAGGCGCGCCGCCAGGAGCTGCTGGCCGCGCGCGTGGAGCGCACCGCGCGCCTGGACGCCGGCGAACGCCCCGACTTCCTCGCCTCGACGGCGCACATCCGCGAAGGCGACTGGAAGGTGGCGCCGTTGCCCGCCGCGCTGGCCTGCCGCCGCGTGGAGATCACCGGCCCCGTCGACGCCAAGATGGTCATCAACGCCTTCAACTCGGGCGCCGACAGCTACATGACCGACTTCGAGGACAGCAACGCCCCGAAGTGGGAGAACCAGGTGCAGGGCCAGATCAACCTGGCCGCCGCGATCCGCCGCACGCTCACGCTGGAGGCCAACGGCAAGAGCTACAAGCTCAACGACCGCATCGCCACGCTGCAGGTGCGTCCGCGCGGCTGGCACCTGGACGAGAAGCACGTGCTGGTCGACGGCCAGCGCGTGTCCGGCGGCATCTTCGATTTCGGCCTGTTCCTGTTCCACAACGCCAAGGAGCAGATCGCGCGTGGTGCCGGCCCGTTCTTCTACCTGCCCAAGATGGAGAGCCATCTCGAGGCGCGCCTGTGGAACGACGTCTTCGTGCGCGCCCAGGACAAGCTGGGCCTGCCGCAAGGCAGCACCAAGGCCACCGTCCTGATCGAGACCATCCTCGCCGCGTTCGAGATGGACGAGATCCTGTACGAGCTGCGCGAGCACAGCGCCGGCCTGAACGCCGGCCGCTGGGACTACATCTTCAGCTGCATCAAGAAGTTCAAGGTCGACACCGACTTCTGCCTGGCCGAACGCTCCAAGGTCACGATGACCTCGCCGTTCATGCGTGCCTACGCGCTGCTGCTGCTCAAGACCTGCCACAAGCGCGGCGCCCCCGCCATCGGCGGCATGAGCGCGCTGATCCCGATCAAGAACGACCCCGAGAAGAACGCCATCGCGATGCAGGGCATCATCAACGACAAGAAGCGCGACGCCACCGACGGCTACGACGGCGGCTGGGTGGCGCACCCGGGCCTGGTCGACGCCTCGATGAAGGAATTCCTGGCGGTGCTGGGCGACAAGCCCAACCAGTGGGAAAAACAGCGCCCCGACGTCAACGTCACCCAGGCCCAACTGCTCGACTTCCAGCCCGAGACCCCGATCACCGAGACCGGCCTGCGCTACAACATCCACGTCGGCATCCACTACCTGGGCGCCTGGCTCGCCGGCAACGGCTGCGTGCCCATCCACAACCTGATGGAAGACGCCGCCACCGCCGAGATCAGCCGCTCGCAGGTGTGGCAATGGATCCGCAGCCCCAAGGGCGTTCTCGACGACGGCCGCAAGGTGACCGCGGAGATGGTTCGCCCGCTGGTGGCCGAGGAGCTCGCCAAGATCAAGTCCACCGGGGCGGTCGGCGAGTTCGACCGCGCCGCGCAGATCTTCGAGAAGATGAGCACGGACGAGGCCTTCGCGGAGTTCCTGACGCTGCCGTTGTACGAGGAATCGACGTTCTGAGGCAGGCGTCGAAGAACCGCTAGTC
>JACMOG010000935.1 GCA_014378125.1 Vitreoscilla sp.
GCGCTGCTGACGATGGGCAACGAGACCGCGCTGCGCATCGCCGATGACCGCTTCCCGTTCGTGCTCCTGGCGGGCCGCTGGATGTGGGCCGGATCGATGCTGCTGATGCTGGGCTGCGCCGTCCACGAGACGCAGGTGCTGGGCACCCCGGTGTGGCGCGACGTGTGGATCCACGCGGCGCTGTTCTCCACCGAGGCCGTGCTGTTGCTGATCAAGTGGTGGTGGATCGTGGTCGGCCCGCTGCTGGTGGTGTGGTTCGGGGCCGGCTTCGTGGCGCGCCGCGAGCCGGGCTACGCCACGCGCGCGAGCATCGGCACCGGCCGCCTGGGCATCACCGTGTCGATGGGCATGTTCCTGGCCGTGACGATGACGATCTGGGCGCTCGTCAACAACGTGCTCGACGCGTCGGTGGAAGGCGCGGGCTACCGTCCCTGCATCTTCGCGTTCGAGCCGGCGGCCTCGGCCCCGAAGCCGGCCGCGTCGGCCGGCCCCAACGTGTGCATGTGGACCAGCAAGAACGCCAAGATCGCCGCGGCCAGCCAGGCGCTGCCCAGCGCGCACGCGGTGCTGGACGACCGCTACGTGAAGAGCACCGGCGCGTTCTCGCTGCTGGCCACGCTGCTGCTGGTGCTGGTGGCCTACCTGCTGGTGATGTTCACGCCCAGCGTGGCCGCGGAGCTCAAGCTCATCGCCGACGCGCGACGCGACGCGCACCAGAAGGCGCTGGACAAGCGCAGCGCGAAACACGTGAAGGCCACGCTCCTGCGGCGCACGCTGCACGCGCGCAATCTGGGCCGTTGGCTCACCACCGGCTACCGCTGGCTGGACCTCGTGGTGGCCGTGGTCAGCGGGCTGGGCGTGGCGCTGAGCCTGGGCATCGCGCTGCTGTTCTTCACCACGGTGTTCGAGCACGCGATGGTCACCACCCAACTCGATCGGCTGGGCCTGGTCCGACTGGTCACGTTGCTGGACGGCGTGGAGAACGTGGTGTCGTCGCTCTCGCAGGCGCTGTTCGATCCGCTGCAGGCGCTCGTCTTCAGCGCGGCCGGCGTCGGCGCGGCGCTGTCGGTGCTGGGCGGGCAGCTGTCGCGCCGCATCCCGTCTCTGCGCGGGCCGACCGACGTGGCGCTTGACGTCGACAACCACTTCCGCGAGCTCCCGCGCACCAACATCCCGCGTGCCCACATCTTCTCGCGCTATGCCGCGCTGCTGCGCCACGTGCAGGCGCGGGGCTACGACCGCGTGGTGGTGGTGTCGCACAGCCAGGGCACGGTCATCAGCGCAGAGCTGCTGCGCTTTCTCACCAGCCGCGCGCAGCTCGCGCCCACGGCCGGCGACGCGCCCAGCCTCGACGACAAGCCGCTGCCGCCCGTGAGCCTGCTCACTCTCGGCTGCCCGCTGCGCCAGCTGTACGGCGCCCGCTTTCCCGGCCTCTACGGCTGGGTGCTGGCGAAGAACGGTGGCGTGTTCGGCCCGCGCGCCACCGACATCGGCGTGCAGCGCTGGATGAACGGGTTCTGCAGCGGCGACTACGTGGGCCGCTGGCTGTGGAGCGACGCGGCGCACGAGCCGGTGCTCAGGCACCCCACGGCCAACGCGGTGGGCCACGACAGGTTCGGGCGCGTCGACGTCTACACCGGCTTCAATCCGACGCCGCCGGACGAGCGCCGGCTGCAACCCGCGCGCGAGGTCGAGGTGTGCCTGGGGCTGGGCGCGCACACGCACTACCTGGAACGCGACCAGACGATGGTCGCCTGGATGATCGACTGGCTGATTCGCGCCCGCCCGCTGGGCGAGCCTGGAGGGGCGGCGGCTCTCGCGCGGCCGGTCACCCTCGATGCGACGGCGGGCACGCCGGCGCAGGTCGTCGGCGGGGAGGCGTCGGTGGTGTCCGGCGGGAAGGCGGGGCCCGCGGCCGCGCCCCACGCGCCGGCCCCCCCGCC
>JACMOG010000936.1 GCA_014378125.1 Vitreoscilla sp.
CAACACCGCCACGTGCACGATCGGCGCGGTGGAGTAGCTTCAGCTCTCGCGCTTGCGCGTGTACATGTGCTGGTCGGCGTGGCGCATCAGCGTCTCGACGTCCTGGCCGTCCTCGGGGTACACGGCGATGCCGATGGCGGCGCCGAGCGCCGGCACCAGCGTGGCGCTGCCGGTGAGGAGCTCCAGCGGCTGGCGTAGCACCTCCTCCAGCGTGGCGCACACGCGTTCGGCGTCCTCGCGTTTGTCGACCGAGTCGAGCAGCACCAGGAACTCGTCGCCGGCGAAGCGTGCCACCAGGTCGCCGGGGCGCACGGCCGCGGCCAGGCGTCGCGCGAGCTCCCGCAGCACGGCGTCGCCCACGTCGTGGCCGAACTCGTCGTTGATCATCTTGAAGTGGTTGATGTCGATGAACAGCACGCCGAACGGCCGCGGAACGCCGCGCCGGCGCTGCTGCACGATGCGATCCTCCGCGCGGCGTATCAGCGCCTCGCGGTTGGCCAGGCCGGTGAGCGGGTCGGTGAGCAGCCGGCGCTGCATCTCGGCGAAGCTGCGCGCCAGGTCGCCCAGCTCGTCGTTGCGGGCGGAATCGGCCAGTGGCGTGGTGCTGCCCTGGCCCACGCGGCGCGCGGCCGCCGCCAGCTCGCGCAACTCGCGCGTGACGGTGGCCAGCACCACCAGGCCGGTGAGCAGCACCACCACCGCGGCCACCGCTGCCAGCAGCACGGTGCGGCGGAAGTTGTCGATGATGCCGTGCAGGAAGTCGTGGCGCGGCACGGCCACCATGATCAGCCAGTCGGGGCCGGCCTCGTCGGTGAGGCGGGCGTAGCCCACCTGCACGGCCGAGCCGTCGGGCGCCGTGAACACGGTGGTGTGGGGCAGGGCGTCGCCGGCTGTGTCGGCCAGCGCGCGCACGGCGGCGTAGGTCTGCGCCACCAGCGGGTCGGTGCTCTGCGCGGCGTTCAGGCGCACGGCGGTTCCGTCGGCGCGCGTCTGCACGTGCGCGCCGCGCGACACGCCGATCAGGTTGCCGTCCTTCTCCATCACCATCGCCACGCCGTTGCTGCTCAGCGCCAGGCGCTGCAGGAACGAGGTGACCTGGCGCAGCGAGATGTCGGTGGCCACCACGCCCTTGAAGGCGCCCGCGCGGTCGTTGACGCGGCGCGCGCGGGTGGCCACCAGCTCCTGCAGCTTGAAGTCGATGTAGATCGACGTCCACGTCTGCAACGCGTTGGCGGCCCCGGCCTTGTACCAGGGGCGATCGCGCGGCTCGAAGATGCGCGTCTCCATGTCCGCCGCGCCCAGGTCGCCCGCGATGCCGCTGTAGTGATACAGGCTGCGCGGGCCCTCGCCGGTGGTGCGCAGGCGCAGCTCGGCGTCGTTCTCCGACGAGCGCCACAGGCCGATGAAGCGGCCCTGGCGGTCGCCGTAGTAGGCGTAGTTGTTGGGGTCGCGGTGTACCGACGTGGCCAGCCAGAAGCGCTGGCGCAGCGCGGGCAGGTCGTCGGAGATCGACTCGGGTGCGGCGATGCCCTTGGGAAACGCGAGTTCCAGCACCGCGGCCGAGCCCGACACGTGGCCCTCGACGGCCTGCTCGATGCGGTGCACCGTCTCCGTGAGCAGCTGGCCCGACAGGTTGTCCACAGCGTCGCGGCCGGCGGCATACGACAGCACGCCGATGACGATGGCCGTGCCCAGCACCAGCGCCAGGTAGGGCAGGGTCAGCAGGGCGCGCAGAGGCAGTCGGGAGAGTAGTTTCATCGCACAATGAGGAATCGTCGCGAGCATCGGCGCGCCGGTGCGCGAGCCGTCCCGCGACGCCGGCCCGGCCGCGATTGTGCCCGCAACCGGTGCCGCGGCCGCCGGCGGGCTCGCTTCCTGCTTCAGTCGATCAGCCCGAACTCTTCATCACCCACATCCGCATCGCGTCGTTCCGCGCTGAGGAAGGACGCCCATGGCCAGCGACGCTATTCCCATCCCGCAACCCGCGGCCAAGCCAGTGGAGGCGACTCCGACGCTGGCCATGGACCCGCTGCTGCTGGCCACCGTGCCCGTGTCCACCTTCGACGGCCACAAAGGCCTCACCAACGCGGCCGGCTTCTTCTTCGAGCGCGAGGATCGCCTCTACCTCGTCAGCAGCCGCCACGTCTTCATCGACGAGCCCAGCGAGCATCACCCGAGCCGCATCGAGCTCGAGCTGCACACCGACGGCAGCGACCTGGGCGCCTCCATCGGCCTGTCGATGCTGCTGTTCAAGGACGGCAAGGCCAACTGGCGCCAGGGTGAGGATCCGGGCGGCGAGATCGACGTGGCCGTGCTGCGCATCGACCGCGCCGCGCTGCCGCCCAAGGCGGCCATCGCGGCGTTCACCGTGGCCGACCTGCAGTCCGCCGTCGACCCGCTGCGCATCGGCGAGCCCCTGCTGATCGCCGGCTTCCCGCTCGGCTTCCACGACGCGCTGCACCACCTGCCCGTGGTGCGCCAGGGCATCGTGGCGTCGCCCTACGGCTGGCGCTTCCAGGGCAAGGCGTGCTTCCTCACCGACGCGCGAGCCCACCGCGGCATCAGCGGGGCGCCCGTGGTGGTGCACACGCCGGGCCGCACGCCCATGCCCTGGCGCCTGGCGGGCGTCCACTCGTCGCGGCTGGACATCGGCACGCGGGACCACGAGGCGGATGAGTCGCTGGGGCTCAACATGGCTTGGTATCCGGATATCTTGATGACGTTGACGGCCGAGTGAGCATCACCGGATTGGATGGACTTGGGCCGGTGATCGTGCAAGTCAAAACTTGCAAAGGCCCTGAATTCGTCGTACTGTGCATGTTATGACTGACACACGTCGACGCATCGGGCAATCCGACTTCGCTCCTTCAAGCGCTCTCCCTGCCGAGTTGAGTGTCCAGATCGCTGCTCGGCGTGGCCAGTTGGGGCTCACGAAGAAGGGCTTGGCCGAGCGCGCGGGCAAGGTTCGCGAGGTCATCTACCGCATCGAGGAGGGGCAGGACGTGAACGTGTCCTCCCTGGTGGACGTCCTGCGCGTGTTGGGGCTGAAGCTCGCACTGGTTCCTGCGGGCATTCCGAGCATGGAGGACGTCGCCAAGGTCTTCAACGAGGACGACGATGCTGCCTGAGAGGATCAGCCGACTCGACGTGTCCATCGGCAGCCGTCATGGCGCCGGGCAACTGCTCAAGACGTCCAACTACGAATTTCGCTACGTCGACCCAGGCGCGCAGCAGCCGGCCGTGGCCCTTCTGATGCCCGCCACCAAGCAGTTGACATGGGGCGCCAGCGAGCTGTTCCCTCCGATGGACCAGAACCTTCCCGAGGGTGATCTGTTCATGCGAATCCGGGCGATGTTTCCCAAGCAGCAGACCACCGCCATGCACATGTTGGCGTTGATCGGCGACAACGGCATCGGCCGACTGGGCTATCGGCTGCCGGGCGCGGACGCGACGCCGGGGTCGGCGCCGATCACCAAGCATCAGCTGCTGAATATCACTTACACGCCTCAGGTCTTCGACGAACTCGTGCGCGCCTACCTGAGCACGGGCGCGGGCATCGCCGGCATGCAGCCGAAGATCATGGTGCCCGAGGTGAGAACCGCCATCCCGATTCCCACCTTGATCGTGAAAGCCGGCAGCAATGTCTATCCCGGCCTGGCCGCCAACGAGTACGTGTGCCTGCGCGCCGCGAACCTGGCTGGCATCGTGACCTCGGTCTTCGACCTGTCGCACGATGGCCAACTGCTCGTGATCGAGCGTTTCGATACCTTGATCGCGCAAGACGGCTCTGTCGAACGCTTGGGCTTCGAGGACATCGCGGCACTCGCAGGCCTGCGCGTGCGCGACACGCTGTCCGATCGAAAGTACCAGGGCAGCTACCAGCGAGTGGTCGACCTGCTGAAGACGCTGCAACTGGAGCAGGCCGACCTCACGCGCTTCTTCGCGCAGCTCGCGCTCTCCATCATGGTGAGAAACGGCGACGCGCACCTGAAGAACTTCGGCGTGCTCTACCGCTCCTGGAGCGGGAAGTGGCTGGCGCCGTTGTTCGACGTCGTGACGACCTCGATCTACCGCTACACGCAGTACGCCGGCGGCCCCGAACTCGAGGACAGGACGCTGGCGCTCAAGCTGTTCGCGGGCAAGGGCTACACGAAAGCGTATCCGACGACGGAGGAATTGCTCGTGTTCGGCGAGAAGGTCTGCGGCGTGCGCAACCCGCGTGCGATCCTGCTGCAGATTGCGGACGGGATGAGGAGGGCGCTGGCCGAGGCCGAAACGGATGACCGGATCGCACCCGAGCTGCTGGCGGAGATGCGCGAGGCATGGATGCCGGGCATGGCGTACGCGATCTGATTGACAGTTCGCCACCTCTCCGAGGAAGTGCACCGCGCGCTTCGTGTCCGGGCAGCCCGGCACGGCCGAAGCATGGAGGCCGAGGTGCGCGAAATCCTCGAGTCCGCCATCAGTCCCAAAGGGAGTGTGAAACTCGGTTCGCTCTTGGCGGATATCGGACGCCAAGCCAGGCTGAGCGACGAAGAGTTCGCCGTGTTCGAGCAGGTTCGCGACAAGGCGCTACCGCGCGCGGCGAGCTTCGATTGATCCTGGTCGACACCAATGTGATATCGGAGCCGCTGCGCGTCGCGCCGGATCCGCGCGTGATCGAGTGGATAGACGCCCAGGCCATGGAAACGCTGTTCCTCTCGGCCATCACGGTGGCGGAGCTGCGAGCGGCCGTCGCGCTCCTGCCTGCCGGAAGGCGGCGCTCGGCGCTTCACGACAACCTCGAGAAGCGCGTGCTGCCGCTCTTTGCGGGCCGAGTGCTTCCCTTCGAACTGTCCTGCACGCCCGCCTACGCGTCCCTGACGTCAGAAGCGCGTGCATCAGGCTCGGCGATTGCGACGGCGGACGCCTATATCGCAGCCATCGCCCTCGCCAATGGTTTCTTCGTGGCGACCAGGGACACCGGCCCTTTCGAGGCCGCGAATGTAGCCGTCCTCAATCCCTGGCAGGACTGAGTGCGGTGGACTCCCACCGATAATCGCGAGATGGTTTCCCAAGAAAAGCAAGAAGTCGCCCTGGCAACGAGCCCATGGCGGCTTTCGGTCGCCCCGATGATGGACTGGACCGACAAGCACTCCCGGTACTTCCACCGCCTCATCACCCGCAACACCCTCCTGTACACCGAGATGGTGACCACCGGCGCGCTGCTGCACGGCAACCAGCCGCGCCACCTCGACTTCAATGACGAGGAGCACCCGGTCGCGTTGCAACTGGGCGGCAGCGAGCCCGATGCCCTGGCGGCGTGCGCCAAGCTGGCGCAGCAGTGGGGCTACGACGAGGTCAACCTGAACTGCGGCTGCCCCAGCGAGCGGGTGCAGCGCGGGGCGTTCGGCGCGTGCCTGATGCGCGAGGCCGACCTGGTGCGCGACAGCGTGGCGGCGATGCGTGACGCGTGCACGTTGCCGGTGACGGTGAAGCACCGCATCGGCATCGACAAGGTGGAGAGCTACGACTTCGTGCGCGACTTCGTGGGCACGGTGGCCCGGGGCGGCTGCACGGTGTTCATCGTGCACGCGCGCAACGCGTGGCTGCAGGGGCTCAGCCCCAAGGACAACCGCACGATCCCGCCGCTGCGCTACGAGTTCGTCTACCAGCTCAAGAAGGACTTCCCGGACTTCACCATCGTGCTGAATGGCGGGGTCAAGGGCGACGACGCCATCGCCACGCACCTCGAGCACGTGGACGGCGTGATGCTGGGCCGCGAGGCGTACCACGACCCGTGGTGCATGTCCGACTGGGACGCGCGCTTCCTGGGCGGGCCCACGGGCGAGCGCACGCGCGAGAGCGTCGAGGCGCAGATGGTGGCGTATCTCGACCGCCTGCAGGCGAGCGAGCATCACTGGTCGCAGGCGTCGCGCCACATGCTGGGGCTGTGGAACGGCGTGAAGGGCGCGCGTCGCTGGCGCCAGGTGTGGTCGGACCACAAGATGAAGACGCTGGCGCCGGCCGAGGTGTCGCGCCTCGCGCATGCTGGCGCGCCCGAAGACGTGGCTGCGGTCTGACATTTGTCGGAACGCTACTCCGTCATCCTGCGCGCAGTCGCAGGATCCATCCCGAGGCCACGTCACTTCAATGCATGGATCCTGCGACTTCGCGCAGGATGACCCCGAGTGCTCAGGCGTTTGCCAGCGCCTCGTCGATCTTGTCCTTGACGCGGTGCAAACCGCGCAGCAGCGAGGTCTGGTCGAGCATGGCCTGCGGCGCCAGCTTCATGGCCACCTCGTCGAGCTGGCTCGGGGCGGTGGTGATCGTTTGGGCGAGGGCGGACAGCACGCAGATGTAGCGATGCGACACGCGCGGCAGGCGCATCGACGTGTGGATGGCGATGTGGTGGCGCACGCTGGCGACGGCCGCGGGCGTCAGGCCCCAGGCCTCGCACAGGTTGGCGCCGACGTCGTCGTGGCCGCAGCCGAACGCGGCGCGTTCCATCTCCACCAGGTGCACGTCGTCGCGCGCTGAGGCCAGCATCGGGGCGTACTTCTCGGGCGCATGCTTGTACAGCACGGCCTTGCCCGATTCCTCGAACAGGCCGGCGGTGTGCGCGCTCCAGGCCTCCATCGACAGGGCCTGCGCCAGCCGGCCCATGAGCAGTCCGCGGATGCTGGCGCGTTCCCACACGGCCACGAGCTGCGGCACCTGCGGGAAGGCGGCCTGCAGACCCGTTTCGTAGGCGATGGCGGAGATCTCGCGCACGCCCAGGTAGGTGACGGCCTGCTGCACGCTCTGCACGCGGCCCTTCAGGCCGTACAGCGGCGAGTTGACGGCCTTCATCACGGCCGCGGCGAACGACATGTCGCTCTCGATGAGCGCGCCCACGGCGTTGAGATTGACGTCGTCCTCGCGCAGCAGCGCGGCCAGCCTGACCAGCGATTGCGGCTGGGCAGGCAGGTCGAAATCGAGGTTGACGGGTCGGTTGTCTTCGGTCATTGGCGCTCCGCGGCGTACTTCCCGGCAAGGGACAGGGAGTGTGCATGCTAGTCCTTTCGGCCGGCGGCACGCGCACGAATTGGGCGTAAAAAGCCCGCCGTTTGCTCGCGCACAATGCCTGGCATGGCGCCTGCCAGACAGCGCCACGTGTGCCGTCTCCAACCCTTGCGCCGACCATGATCGCTTGGCCCGAAGCCAGTCCGTCCCACATCGCCACCTGGGCCATCGCCGCGGCGGCCACCGCGGCCGTCATCGTGCGGCCCGGCAAGTGGCCGGAGGCGGTCTGGGCGGGCGCCGGCGCGCTGGCCCTGATGGTGTGCGGACTGCTGCCGCTGTCGGCCGCGCTGCAGGCCGTGCTGGAGGGCTGGGATGTCTACCTGTTCCTGGCCGGGATGATGCTGCTGTCGGAACTCGCGCGCCGCGAGGGCCTGTTCGACACGCTGGCGGGCTGGGCGGTGCGGCATGCCGGCGGGTCGGCGAGACGCTTGTTCGCGCTGGTCTACGCCATCGGGGCGGTGGTGACGGTGTTCATGTCCAACGACGCCACCGCCGTGGTGCTGACGCCCGCCGTCTACGTAGTTGCCAAGAAGGCCGGGGCCAGGCCCCTGCCTTACCTGTTCGCCTGCGCCTTCATCGCCAACGCCGCCAGCTTCGTGTTGCCCATCTCCAATCCGGCCAACCTGGTGGTGTTCGGCGAGCGCATGCCGCCGCTGCTCACGTGGGTGGCCGCGTTCCTGCTGCCGTCGCTGGCTGCGATCGCCGTCACGTGGGCGGCCTTGGCGCTGCTGTTCCGCGCCGAGCTCGCCGCGCCCGTGCAGGCGGGCTCGAGCGGGCAGAAGCTGGCGGGCACCGGCCGGCTGGCGGCCGTGGGCATCGCCGGCGTGGTGCTGGCGATGCTGGCCGCCTCGGCGCTCGGCTTCCCGCTGGGCGCGCCCACGCTGCTGGCCACGCTGCTGGCGGTGGGCGCCGTGCAGGCCACGCGGCGCGAAGCGCCATGGGCGCTGCTGCGGCACGTGTCGTGGAGCGTGCTGGCGCTGGTGGCCGGGCTGTTCGTGCTGGTGGCGGGGCTCGGCCAGACCGGCCTGATCGCG
>JACMOG010000937.1 GCA_014378125.1 Vitreoscilla sp.
CCTACCTGGAGTACCTGTACACGCCCGAGGCGCAGGAGATCGAGGCGAAGAACTTCTACCGCCCGATCGACCCGACCGTGGCCGCGAAGTACGCCAGCAAGTTTCCCAAGCTGAAGCTGTTCTCCATCGACGACACCTTCGGCGGCTGGACGAAGGCCCAGGCCACCCATTTCGCCGATGGCGGCGTGTTCGACCAGATCTACACGAAGAAGTAAGGGGTCTGGCATCTCCGCCGTACCCGGCGGCGATGCCTGACCCCGAACGTGAGCTGCTCCGGGGATCACTCCAAACTCCGCCTCGTGAGACTTCACTCACGAGGCGTTTTTCATCCAGGGCCCGACATAGACTGCACTCCCAGAGGAGAAACCATGCAGTCGTTCGTTCGCCGCAAATCCCTGATCGCCGGCCTCGTGTTCGCGGGTCTCGCCGCGCTCGCGCACGCCGATGCCACGCTCAAGACGATGTCGCCCATGGGCGAGGTCGCCCTGGTGCGCCAGGTGCGCGCCACCTTCAGCGAGTCGATGGTGAAGTTCGGCGACCCGCGCCTGCCCGCGCCGCTGGACGTCGCCTGCAAGCCCGACGCCGCGCAGGCCGGCAGCGGCCGCTGGGTAGACGACAAGACCTGGGTCTTCGATTTCGCCAGGGACGTGCCGCCCGGCACCACCTGCAGTGTCGCGCCGCATCCCGGCATCAAGTCGGTGGCCGGCGCCGCCATCGCCGCGAATGCGAAATTCGACTTCTCCACGGGCGGCCCGGCCGTCGTGCGCGTGTATCCGTCGGCGGGCGGCCAGATCGAGGAGGAGCAGGTCTTCGCGCTGCTGCTCAATGGCGCGGCCACGGCCGACAGCATCCAGCGCTTCGCGTACTGCGAGGTGGCGGGCGTGGGCGAGCGCATCCCGGTCAAGGTGATCACGGGCGCCACGCGCGACGCGATCCTGAAGGCGGTCAACCTCGTGCCGCAACAGGCGCGCAGCGTGACGCTGCAATGCGCGCGGCCGATCGCGCCCGAGTCCAAGGTGTCGGTGGTGTGGGGCAAGGGCATCGCCACCCCCTCGGGCGTGGCCAGCACGGCCGACCGCCGGCTCGACTACGCGGTGCGCGCGGCCTTCACCGCCAGCTTCACCTGCGAACGCGTGAACGCGCGCGCCGACTGCCTGCCGATGCGGCCGCTGCGCGTGGAGTTCTCGTCGCCCGTGCCGCGCCGCATCGCCGAGAAGGTGGTGCTGGTGGGCCCCGACGGCAAGCACAAGCCGCAGTTCGAAAAGCACCGCGGCGAGACCTCCGACGCGCTGGTCGACCTGCACGAGTCGGGCCTGCACAAGTTCCTGTACTTCTTCGGCCGCAACAAGGGCAGCGTGGACGCGACGCCTTCGGAGGAGGGCGTGTCCGCGGTGCAGTTCTCCGACGTGCTGCCCGAGAAGGCCGACCTGCGCATCGAGCTGCCGTCCGACTTCGCCGACGACAGCGGCCGCAAGCTGGACAACGCCGCCCAGTTCCCCCTGGCCACCCGCACGTCGGACGCGCCGCCGCTGGCCAAGTTCCCAGCCGCCACCTTCGGCATCCTCGAGCTCGATGCCGATCCCGTGCTGCCGCTCACGGTGCGCAAGATCGAGGGCGCGGTCGGCGTCAAGGCCGTGAGCCTGGGCGGCGCGCCGGCGCGCGATCTCACGCTCACCGACGACGCGGCCATCATCCAGTGGTTCGCCCGCGTGGCGCGCTACGACGAGACCTCGCTCGACCGCGGGACGGTGGAACAGGAGCTGGGCATCAAGCTGCCGCCCGCGCCGGCGAAGACCAGGCCGGCGCGCGACGCCACGGACCACGGCCGCGCGAAGACCCAGTCGGAGCAGGACGAGGACGCCGACGAGGGCGACGTCAACGCCCAGGACCCGAACGCGGTGCAGACGCGCACCGTGAGCCTGCTGAACAAGGCGCCCAACGTGCACGCGGTCAAGCTGCCGCTCGAGTCGCGGACCGAGCCGCATCCGTTCGAGGTGATCGGCATCCCGCTGCCGCAGCCGGGATACCACGTCGTCGAGATCGAGTCGCCGCGCCTGGGCGAGGCGCTGCTCGATCGCAAGGCGCCGATGTACGTGCGCACCGGCGTGCTGGTCACCAACCTGGCCGTGCATTTCAAGTGGGCGCCCGTCAACTCCGGCGCGTGGGTGACCACGCTGGACAAGGGCCAGCCGGTGGCCGGCGCGGCGGTGCAGGTGTCCGACTGCCAGGGCCAGAAGATGTGGAGCGGCCAGACCGACGCGCAGGGTTTCGCTCGCATCGACCAGGCGTTGCCGCGTCTGGAATGGGACTACTGCGCGGGCCAGCACAACGGCCGCTGGAGCGGCCAGTCGGGCCGGCCCGGCGGCTACTTCGTGAGCGCCCGCAAGACCGACGCCAAGGGCCGCGCCGACCTCGCTTTCGTATGGTCCACCTGGCAGGAAGGCATCGAGGCCTGGCGCTTCAACCTGAACTCGTCGGGCGGCGGCGGCGAGGTGTCGCGCGAGCTGTTCCATACGGTGATGGATCGCACCCTGCTGCGCGCCGGGCAGACGGTGTCGATGAAGAGCCACTCCCGCCGGGAGTTGCTCACCGGGCTGGGCATGGTCGATGCCAACGCGCTGCCCACCACGCTGCGCATCACGCACGAGGGATCGGGCGACCACTTCGACTTCCCGCTGAAGTGGCGCGCCGGCCGCTACGCCGAGACGGCGTTCAAGATCCCCGACGACGCCAAGCTGGGCGTCTACGACGTGAGCCTGCAGTTCGGCGAGACGGTGGCCGCCCAGACCGGCTCGTTCCGCGTGGAGGAGTTCCGGTTGCCCGCGATGATCGGCCGGCTGGTGCCGCCGGCCGGGCCGCAGGTGGATCCGCGCACGCTCACGCTGGACGTGATGGTGAACTACGGCAACGGCGGCGGCGCCGCCAACCTGCCGCTGAAGGTGTCGGCGCAGCTGCGCGACATCGACCTGTCGCAGGCGGTGCCGGTGCTGCGTTACCCCGGCTTCCACTTCGATCCGCCGGCCTCCCCGAAGACGGACGAGCGCTCCGGCGATGGCGCGATGTTCAGAGAGGATTATGTGGACGAGGACGACGCCGACCGCATGGTGTCGCAACGCGACACCCACTCGAAGCTGGTGGCCGACAAGCTGCCCGTCACGCTGGACAAGGCCGGCGCGGGCAAGGTGACGCTGTCCAAGCTCCCGCCCGTGACGTCGCCCAAGGAGTTGCTGGTTCAGGCGACCTACGCCGACCCGAACGGCGAGGTGCAGACCCTCAGCCAGACGCTGCCGCTGTGGCCCTCGGGCGTGGTGCTTGGCGTGCGCACCGACGACTGGGTGTCGGTGCACCAGAAGCTGCCGGCGCAGGTGGTGGCGCTCGACACGAAGGGCAAGCCGATGGCCGGCGTCGACGTCAGCGTGCGCGCCGTGATCCATCGCTCGCTGTCGGCGCGCAAGCGCCTGGTGGGCGGCTTCTACGCCTACGACAACAAGAACGTGGACGAGGACGTGGGCGAGGTCTGCGCGGGCAAGAGCGACGCGCGCGGCCTGGTGCTGTGCGAGGCCACGCTGGAGGCCTCGGGCCAGGTGGAGCTCATCGCGCAGGCCAGGGACGCGCAGGGCCATCTGGCGCGCGCTGCGTCCAGCGTGTGGGTGACTCGCGCGGGTGAGGTCTGGTTCGGCAGCGCCAACGACGACCGCATGGACGTGCTGCCCGAGCAGCGCGCCTACGAGCCGGGCCAGATGGCGAAATTCCAGGTGCGCAGCCCGTTCCGTCACGCCACGGCGCTGGTGGCCATCGAGCGCAACGGCATCATCGAGACGCGCACCGTGCAACTCGACGGCCGTGACCCCACCATCGAATTGCCGGTGAAGGCCGAGTGGGCGCCCAACGTGTTCGTGTCGGTGCTCGCGGTGCGCGGACGCGTGCGCGAGGTGCCGTGGTACTCGCTGTTCACCTGGGGCTGGAAGACACCCGTCGAGTGGTGGCGCGCGTGGCGCGACGGCGGCAATGAATACCAGGCGCCCACCGCGATGGTGGACCTGGCCAAGCCCGCGTTCAAGTTCGGCATCACCGAGATCGAGGTGGGGATCGCCGCGCACCGCCTGAAGGTGGAGGTGGTGCCCGACAAGGCCACGTACCCGATCCGCGCCACGAGCCAGGTGCGCATCAAGGTGACGCTGCCCGACGGCAGCGCGGCGCCCGCGGGCACCGAGGTGACGCTGGCCGCGGTGGACGAGGCGCTGCTCGCCCTGCGGCCCAACGACAGCTGGGACCTGCTGGGTGCCATGATCCGGCGCCGCGACTACGGCGTGGAGACCGCCACCGCGCAGATGCAGATCATCGGCAAGCGCCACTTCGGCAAGAAGTCGGCGCCACCCGGCGGCGGCGGGGGCCAGTTCCCTACGCGCGAACTGTTCGACACCTTGCTGCTGTGGAACCCGAGCGTGGTGCTCGACGCCAAGGGCGAGGCCGTTGTGCAGGTGCCGCTCAACGACTCGCTCACGAGCTTCCGCATCGTCGCCATCGCGGATGTGGTGCAGGGCGCGCAGCAGGCGTTGTTCGGCACCGGCCAGGCCACGATCGCGGCCACGCAGGACCTGCAGATCGTCCCCGGCGTGCCGCCGCTGGTGCCCGAGGGCGACCATTACAAAGCGATGTTCACGCTGCGCAATTCGTCGAGGGCAGCGATGACGGCGGCCATGGCCGCCTCGGCGGGCGCGCAGTCGTTGCCGGCGCAGTCGGTGAGCATTCCCGCGGGCAAGGCGGTGGACGTGGCGTGGGACGTGGACGTTCCGTTCAACGTGAGCGGCGTTGCGTGGTTGGTGTCTGCCGACGCGGGCGCCGCGCACGACCGCATGAAGTTCGCGCAGAAGATCGTGCCCGCCGTGCCGGTGACGGTGCAGCAGGCCACGCTGGTGCAGTTGGACAAGACGTTGCGCATTCCCATCGCGCCGCCGGTCAATGCGTTGGCCGACGGCACGGGCAAGCTGCGCGGCGGCGTCGACGTGGCGCTCAAGCCGAAGCTGGGCGACGGGCTGCCCGGCGTGCGCGACTTCTTCGAGCGCTATCCGTGGGTCTGCTTCGAGCAGCAGGCGTCGATCTCCATCGGGCTGCGCGACCCCGCGCACTGGCACGCCTTGATGAACCAGGCCGCGCTGTACCAGGACGAGGACGGGCTGCTCAACTACTTCCCGAGCAGCCTGCCACGCAGCGGGAGCGACAGCCTGACGGCCTACGTGCTGGCCATCAGCGACGAAGCCACGAAGCTGGGCTACGACTTCGCGCTGCCCGACGACGCCAAGGCCAGCATGCAGCGCGGGCTGATCGGCTTCGTCGATGGCAAGGTCCAACGCGATTTCTGGCGCCCGGCCTTCCTGAAGAACGGCGACCTCGACGTGCGCAAGCTTGCGGCGCTGGAGGCCCTGAGCCGCTACGGCAAGGTGCAGCCGCGCATGATCGACTCGATCCAGATCCTGCCCAACCAGTGGCCCACCGGCGCGGTCATCGACTGGCTGCAGGTGCTCGATCGCGTGCCGGCCATCCCTGATCGCGCCAAGCACATCGCGGAGGCCGAGCAGGTGCTGCGCGCCCGGCTGAACGTGCAGGGCACGCGCCTGGGCTTCTCCACCGAGCGCGACGACAGCTGGTGGTGGCTCATGAGCAACGGCGACGTCAACAGCGTGCGCATGACGCTGGCCGTGCTGGGTCGCGCCGGCTGGGCCGACGACGTGCCGCGCATCGTCACCGGCACGCTGCAACGCCAACAGGCCGGCCGCTGGTCGACCACCGTGGCCAACGCGTGGGGCAGCGTCGCCATGGAGGCCTTCTCGAAGAAGTTCGAGACGGTGCCGGTGCGTGGCACGACGCGCGCCGGCTTCGGCGCGCCCGGAGCGACGAGCGCGCTCGACTGGTCGAAGATTCCAGCCGGCACCAGGCTGCCGCTCGGCTGGCCCGCGGGCTTCGGCGTGGCCGGCAACAAGGCCGACGCCACGCTGCAGGTCGACCACGACGGCGTCGGCAAGCCGTGGGTCACCGTCACGTCGCGCGCGGCGGTGCCGGTCACGGCGCCATTCGGCAGCGGCTACCGCGTCACGAAGACGCTGACGCCGGTGGAGCAGAAGGTGAAGGGCAAATGGTCGCGCGGCGACGTCGTGCGCGTGCACCTGGACATCGACGTGCAGGCCGACGCCACCTGGGTGGTGATCAACGACCCGATCCCGGGTGGCGCGGCGATGCTGGGCACCGGCCTGGGCAACGACGACCAGATCAGCACCGGCACCGAGAAGGACGACTCGCGCGGCTGGCTCGCGTACCAGGAGCGCGGCTTCGAGGCCTTCCGCGCCTACTACCGCTACCTGCCCAAGGGCGCGTTCAGCGTCGAATACACGATGCGCCTGAACAACCCGGGCCGTTTCGGCCTGCCGCAGACGCATGTCGAGGCGATGTACGCGCCCGAGATGTTCGGCGAGTCGCCCAACGCGGCGTTCACGGTGGAGCCGTGAGCCGACGCCTTCTTCGCACCCTGCTCGCGGCGGCCGCGCTGGCCGCCTGCGTGGCGGCGCACGCGGGCACGTCGTCGTTCGAGCAGGTGCGCGGCGCCTGGCGCAGTTCCGAGACGGTGCTTCTCGATCGCCATGGCCAGCCGGTGCAGACGGTGCGCACCGACACGCACGCGCGGCGCGGCGCGTGGGTGCCGCTGGCGCAGATCTCGCCGGCGCTGCGCGCTGCGGCCATCGCGTCGGAAGACCAGCGCTTCCTGCGGCACGGGGGCGTCGACTGGACGGCCGTGGCCGGCGCCGCCCTCGGCCGCCCCGACGCGGGCGGCACGCGCGGCGCGTCCACCATCACGATGCAGCTGGCGGGCCTGCTCGACCCCGATCTGGCGCTGCCGCGCGGCGGGCGCAGCGTGCGCATGAAGATCCGCCAGGCCGCCGCCGCGCTGCGCCTCGAGCGCACTTGGACGAAGGAGCAGATCCTGGAGGCCTGGCTCAACCTGGTGCCGTTCCGCGGCGAGCAGGTGGGCGTGGCCGCGATGTCGCAGGCGTTGTTCCAGAAGGCGCCGTCGGGGCTCGACGCCCAGGAGTCGGCCGTGGCCGCGGCGTTGCTGCGCGCGCCCAACGCGGCGCCGGCCGTGGTCGGCCAGCGCGCCTGCGGCGTGCTGAAGGTGCAGGGGCGCGGCGCCGACTGCGCCACCGCGCAGGGCTTCGCCGAGCTGATGCTGGGCCGCGCGGCGAACGCGGCGAACGCGTCGACCCCGTCGGCCGACGCCGGCGAGCAGTTGGCGCCGCACTTCGCCCGCCAGGCATTGAAGTCGATCGGCAAGGCGTCGCCCCCGGCCACGCTGCGCACGACCTTGGACGCTGGCGCGCAGCGACGCGCCCGCGACGCGCTGCGCCAGCAACTGGCCGAGCTGCGCGACCGCGACGTGGAGGACGGTGCGGTGGTGGTGCTGGACAACGCCACCGGCGACGTGCTGGCGTGGGTGGGCTCCAGCGGCGACCTGTCGCAGGCCGCCGCGGTGGACGCCGTCGTCGCGCCGCGCCAGGCCGGCTCCACGTTGAAGCCTTTTCTCTACGAGCAGGCGATCGAGCAGCGCTGGGTGACGGCCGCCTCGGTGCTGGACGACGCGCCCACGCGCCTGCACACGCCCTCGGGCCTCTACATCCCGCAGAACTACGACCACGACTTCAAGGGCCGCGTCAGCGTGCGCACCGCCCTCGGCTCGTCGCTGAACGTGCCGGCCGTGCGCACCGCGGTGATGGTGACGCCCGACCGCTTCGCGCGCCGCCTGGTGCCGCTGGGCCTGCCCATCCGCCGGCCCGGCGACTTCTACGGCTACAGCATCGCGCTGGGCTCGCCCGAGGTGACGCTGCTGTCGCTGGCCAACGCCTACCGCGCGCTGGCGAACGGAGGCGTCGTGGGCGCGCCGAGGCTGCTGTTGCCGGCCGACGGCGCGGCCACGTCGGCGCTGGCGCCGGCGGCGGCGACCAGGCG
>JACMOG010000938.1 GCA_014378125.1 Vitreoscilla sp.
AGCGCGATCGACGCGTGGCCGAACGCGTCGAGCGCGATGCGCGCCTGCTTGGCGTGGCGCGCGCTCTGCAGGTGCGCCGCGATGCGCGCCACCACCTCGCGCGGACGCACCGGCTTCGAGACGTAGTCGACCCCGCCGGCCGCGAACGCGGCCAGCACGTGCTCGGTGTCGGTGAGCGCGGTCATGAACACGATGGGGATCGGCGCGGTGGCCTGGTCGGCCTTGAGTCGGCGCGCCACCTCGAACCCGTCCATGCCCGGCATCAGCGCGTCCAGCAGCACGATGTCGGGCAACGCCTGCGCGGCGCGGGCGATGGCGCTGGCGCCGTCGGTGGCCACCAGCACGGTGTAGCCGGACTCGTCGAGCGCGTCGTGCAGCACCGCGAGGTTGTCGGGGATGTCGTCGACGATCAACACCACGCCCACGGACTCGCCGACCAACGCGCGCCGCGGTCCGGGCAGCACGGCGTCGCCGCCCGGGGGCTCGTGCATCCACTCAGCCATGCGAGGCCTCCCGCGTGCGCAGCGCCTGCGCGATGTCGACGGCCATCGCGTCGAGCTGGAAGCGGCAGGCCAGCGCGCGCAGACGCTGCGTGAACTCGGCGCACGCGGGCTCGGTGGCGTCGATGTGATCCAGCCAGCGGTGGATGCCGCGCGGGTAGCCCACGCGCACCTGCTCGGCAAGCGCCTGCAGCGATGTCGGCGCCGGCAACGAGGCGGAAGGCCGGGCGGCATCCGCAGTTGCCGCCACCGGCTCGGTCGCCGGGGCCGTCGGCACGGGCTCGGGCTCGTCGCTCCACTGCAGCGCCAGCGCGCGCCCCAGCCATTCCAGCAGCTCCTCGCCGCGCACCGGCTTCAGCACGTAGTCGTCGGCGCGGATGCCCACGTCGTTGTCCAGCCGGCGATCGAACGCGTTGGCCGAGACGATGGCCACCGGCGCGGCGCTGAGGCCCTCGGCGCGCAGCCGGCGGATGGTCTCCCAGCCGTCGATGCCGGGCATGGCCAGGTCCATCAGGATCGCGTCCGGCAGCTCGTCCGCCTGGTGCGCCCGAAGGTGTTCCAGCGCGGCCTCGCCCGACGCCGCCTGCTCCACGCGGAAGCCGGTGGGCTCCAGCAACTGGCGCAGCAGCTCGCGGTCGACCTCCTCGTTGTCGACGACCAGCACGCGACGGCGCGCGCCCAGGTACCCCGTGCGCCGCCTGGCCGTCGGCGCCGCCACCGAGGCGCCCGCGCGCTGCTCGGCCAGGAACAGCACGATGCGAAAGCGCGTGCCGGCGCCGGGCGTGCTGTGCACGGTCATCTCGCCGCCCATCAGGTCGGTGAGCATCTTGGCGATGGTCAGGCCCAGGCCGGTGCCGCCGCTCTCGGGGGCGCCGCCACCCACCAGGCTGCCGCGCGCCGTGCCGCGCGCGAACGGCTCGAAGATGCGTTCCAGGTCCGTCTCGGCAATGCCCGGCCCCGTATCCTCGATCTCGAAGTAGGCCATCTCGCGCTCGTGGCGGATGCGCAGGGTGACCGAGCCGCGCTCGGTGAACTTCACGGCATTGCCGATCACGTTGATCAGGATCTGGCGCAGCCGCCGCTCGTCGGCGCGCACGTACTGCGGCAGCGCCGTGTCGAACTCGCGCCGGAAGCGCAGCCCCTTGGCGCCGGCCTGAAGCTCGAACAGGTCGGCCAGCTGGTCGATGGCCTCGCGGAAGTGCATCGTGGTGACGGCCAGCGACACCTTGCCGCTTTCGATGCGCGCCAGGTCCAGCGTGCCCTCGATCAGCGACAGCAGGTGCTCGCCGCCGCGCCGGATCACGCTCACGGCCTGGCGCCGGTGGGCGGGCAGCGCGGGATCGTCGTCGAGCAGCTGCGCGTAGCCGATCACGCTGTTGAGCGGGGTGCGCAGCTCGTGGCTCAGCGTGGAGATGTAGCGGCTCTTGGCCTGGTTGGCGGCGTCGGCCGCGGCCTTGGCCCGCTGCAGCTCGGCGTCGGTCTGGCGGTGCGACGCGATCTCCTGCGACAGCCGCACCGTCTGCTCGCCCAGCGCCTGCGTCTGGCGATTGCTCTCCTCCTGCGCCACGCGCCGGCTCTGGCGCGTGAGCACCGCCCACCAGCCCACGATGCCGCTGGCCAGCAGCAGCATCGCGAACACGCTGATGCACGACTGGCGCAATCCGCCCGCCGAGCCGCCGCCGGCGTCGCCCAGCGCGCGCAACTCCTGCTGGTACAGCAACGCGCACACGCCGGCCAGCAGCGTGGCCACCGGCAGCATCAGCGCGAGCCACGCGCCCAGTCCGCCGTCCACCGCGGCCCACAGGCGGCGCGGCAGCAGCGCGTGCACGGCGTCG
>JACMOG010000939.1 GCA_014378125.1 Vitreoscilla sp.
GGCGCTGGTGGTGTCGCTCACGCATGCGCCCGACCGCAGCGTGGACAGCCTCGTGCCCCGCTGGGCGCCGCCGCCGTCCGACTTCATGTACGTCAAGGGCCAGTTCGTGCACTTCCGCGACGAGGGCCCGAAGACCGACCCCACGCCGCTGGTGCTGCTGCACGGCACCGCCTCCAGCCTGCACACGTGGCAGGGCTGGGGCGGCGAGCTGCGCGCCCGCAAGCGCGTCATCACCTTCGACCTGCCCGGCTTCGGCCTCACCGGGCCGTTCACCGGCCAGTACCCGCGCGACGACTACCGCGTCGACACCCTGGCCCGCTTCACGCTCGACTTCCTCGACGCCCTGCATGTGCGGCGCTTCGCCATCGGCGGCAACTCGCTGGGCGGCGAGGTGGCCTGGCGCGTGGCGGCCGCGGCGCCCGCGCGGGTCGACAGGCTGATCCTCGTCGACGCCACCGGCTACGTGTTCGAGCCCACGCACATGCCCCTGGGCTTCCAGGTGACCCGCATCCCCGTGTTCAGCCGCGTCGCGGAGTACCTCACGCCGCGCGCGCTGGTGGAGGACAGCGTCAAGGACGTCTTCGCCGATCCGTCGCGCGTCACCACGGCGCTGGTCGACCGGTACTACGAGCTGCTCCTGCGCGAAGGCAACCGGCGCGCGCTCAACATCCGCATGCAGGAGATCGACACCGACCTCGCGCCGCAGCGCATCCGCACCCTGAAGCTGCCCACGCTGATCCTGTGGGGCGGGCAGGATCGCCTGGTGCCGCCGGTCAACGCGCAACACTTCCAGCAGGACATCGCGGGCAGCCGGCTGGTGGTGCTGCCCGGCCTGGGCCACGTGCCGCAGGAAGAGGACGCGCAGGCCAGCGTAGCGCCGGTGCGCGAGTTCCTCGGACTCGATGCGCCGGGCGCGGCATCGGCCGCGGCGCGCTGAACGCGTTGCGCCCACAGGCCCGACAATCGCCCGATGACCCTCGACCGCCGCTTCGCCCTCACGCCCGAGGCGCTCACGATGATGGACATCATCGCCCGCACCGGCAGCTTTGCCGCCGCCGCGCGCGAGCTGGGCAAGGTGCCGTCCGCGCTCACCTACAGCGTGCGCCAGCTGGAAGACGCGCTCGACGTGCTGCTGTTCGACCGCAGCCCGCGCCAGGCCCGCCCCACCGCGGCCGGCACCGAGCCCCTCAACGAAGGCCGCCGCCTGCTGGCCGAGATGGACGCCGTGGCCAACCGGGTGCACCGGGTGTCCACCGGCTGGGAGACGCAGCTCACCATCGCCGCCGACGCCGTCGTCTCGCGCCAGACGCTGTTCGAGCTGTGCGAGGCGTTCTACGCGCTGCGCCCGCCCGAGCTGCACGACAACGCCGGCCCCGGCACGCGCCTTCGCCTGCGCACCGAGGTCATGGCCGGTACGGTGGAGGCCCTGATGCTGGGCTCGGCCGACCTGGCCATCGGGCTGCCGGCCGACACCCAGGCCCCCGCCGGCATCGAGATCAAGCCGCTCGGCGAGGCGCCCTTCCTCTACGTGATGGCGCCGCACCACCCGCTGGCCGCCGAAGCGGGCCCGCTCACCGACGCGCAGATGAAGCAGCATCGCGGCGTGGCCGTGGCCGACTCCGCGCAGCGCATGTCGCCACTCACCGTCAACCTCCAGCCCGGCCAGGACGTGCTCACCGTCAGCAGCATGCA
>JACMOG010000088.1 GCA_014378125.1 Vitreoscilla sp.
CGCTGCTGGGCACCTTCGGCGTGATGTACCTGCTGGGATTCAGCCTGGACAACCTCAGCCTGATGGCGCTCACCGTGGCCACCGGCTTCGTGGTCGACGACGCCATCGTGGTGCTGGAGAACACCAGCCGCCACATCGCGCAGGGCATGGACCGCCTGCAGGCCGCGCTGCTGGGCGCCAAGGAGGTGGGCTTCACGGTGCTGTCGATCAGCCTGTCGCTGATCGCCGTGTTCATCCCGCTGCTGTTCATGGGCGGCCAGCCAGGCCGGCTGTTCCGCGAATTCGCGATCACGCTGTCGGCCTCGGTGATGATCTCGCTGGTCATCTCGCTCACCACCACGCCCATGATGTGCGCGTGGATGCTCGACAGCAACAAGGCCGGCATCAAGAAGAAGCAGAAGCCCGCGGGCCGCTTCACGCGCTGGACCGAGCGCGCCTACGAGGGCACGCTGCATGTCTACGAGCGCTCGCTCGATTGGGCGCTCGATTCGAAGCTCACCGTGATGGGGGTGCTGGCCGCCGTGGTGGCGCTCAACGTGTGGCTTTTCATGGCCGTGCCCAAGGGCTTCTTCCCGCAGCAGGATTCCGGGCAGCTCAACGGCGGCATGCGCGCCGACCAGAGCATCTCGTTCGACCAGATGCAGGCCAAGCTGCACCAGCTTGTGGACATCATCCACGCCGACCCCGCGGTGGATACGGTGGTGGGTTTCACCGGCGGCTCGCGCGCCGGCGGCGGCTTCATGTTCATCAACCTCAAGCCCCGCAGCCAGCGCAAGGACGGCGGCCAGGCCGTCATCGCGCGCCTGCGCCCGCAACTGGCCAAGGTGACGGGCATCAGCCTGTTCCTGAACCCGGTGCAGGACCTGCGCATGGGCGGACGTTCCAGCAACTCCACGTACCAGTACACGCTGAAGAGCGACAACCAGGCCGACCTCGCCAGGTGGGCCACGCGCCTGGCCGAGGCGATGAAGAACGAGGACGCGCTCACCGACATCGATACCGACCAGCAGGAGAACGGCATCGAGAGCTTCGTGACCATCGATCGCGATGCGGCCGCGCGCCAGGGCATGACCAACAAGGACGTCGACAACGCGTTGTACGACGCCTTCGGCCAGCGCCAGGTGGCCACCATCTACGACGCGCTCAACCAGTACCACGTGGTGATGGAGGCGATGCCGCAGTTCGCGCAGAGCCCCCTGGCGCTGCGCGACGTGCGCGTGCCCGGCAACGGCGCGCAGGCCGCGCCGCCCACGGCCAACGCCGCCAGCTCGGCCTACGCCGCAGCCAGCACGGCGGTGAGCGCCAACCCGGGTTCGAAGGACGCGTCCACCGGCGCCACGGTGAACACGGCGGCGCGCACCATGATCCCGCTGTCGACCATCGCCAGCTTCAGCGAGGACGCCGCGCGCGCCAGCGTCAACCACCAGGACGGCGAGCTGGCGACGACGGTGTCGTACAACCTGGCCGACGGCAGCTCGCTGTCGGACGCCAAGGCCGCCATCGAGCACGCGTCGGCGTCGATCCACATGCCCATCAACGTGCGCGGCAGCATGCAGGGCACGGCGGCCGCGGCGCAGCAGAACAGCAACCAGCAGCCGCTGCTGATCCTGGCCGCCGTCGTGGTGATCTACATCGTGCTGGGCGTGCTGTACGAGAGCCTGGTACACCCGCTGACGGTGCTGTCCACCCTGCCCTCGGCCGGCGTGGGCGCGGTGCTGGCGCTGATGATCTTCGGCATGGAGTTTTCGCTGATCGCGCTGATCGGGGTGTTCCTGCTGATCGGCATCGTCAAGAAGAACGCGATCATGATCATCGACTTCGCGCTGGAGGCCGAGCGC
>JACMOG010000089.1 GCA_014378125.1 Vitreoscilla sp.
CGGCGGCGGTGCTGTCCGACGTCGAGGACACCACCGGCCCGGTGGGCATGAACCCGCTGGTGGCCAACGCCGCGGTGCTGCTCAACACCGTGCCCACCATCCGGCGCTCGCTGCAGCATGCCGACCCGGCCGGACTGCGCGACTACCTGCTGCGCGCCATCACCGAATTCGAGAGCCGCGCGCGCGCCGGCGGCGCGAGCCCCGAGCACGTGCTCATCAGCCGCTACGCGCTGTGCACGGTCATCGACGAGGCCGTGGCCAACATGCCCTGGGGCGCCAGCCCCGAGTGGGTGCAGCAGAGCCTGCTGGTCACGCTGCACCGCGAAGGCTTCGGCGGCGAGAAGTTCTTCCAGCTGCTCGAGAAGGCGATGGAGGACCCGCGCCGCAACATCGACCTGCTCGAGCTGATGTACGTGTGCATCGCGCTGGGCTTCGAGGGGCGCTACAGCGTCATCGACAACGGCCGCCAGCAGCTCGACGCGTTGCGCGACCGGCTGCACGGCGTCATCCGGCGCGAGCGCGGCGAGTTCGACCGCGACCTGTCCGGCAAGTGGAAGGGCGTCCAGCGCGTGGCCAAGCCGCTCGTGCGGCGCCTGTCCGTGTGGCTGGTGCTGGCCGCCGTGGCGCTGGTGCTGTTCGTGTTGTACCTGGTCTTCGCGCTGATGCTGGCGTCGAAGTCCGACCCGGTGTTCAACTCGCTGGCCGCCATCCGCGTCGACGTGGGCGACCTCAAGCGCGCGCCGCCGCCCCCCCCGCCGCCGGCCGCCCCGCGCCTCAAGCCGCTGCTGGCCGCCGAGATCCTGGCCGACCAGCTCGAGGTCACCGAAGACGCCACGTCCAGCCACGTGATCATCCACGGCGACAAGTTCTACGACCCGGGCAGCGCCGAGATCAAGCCCGCCCTGGTGCCGGTCATCCAGCGCATCGCGGCGGCCATCAACCAGGTGCCGGGCGTGGTGCTGGTCAGCGGCCACACCGACAACCAGCCCACCAAGCGGTCGCTGCGCTTCCCGTCCAACTACGAGCTGTCGCTGGAGCGAGCTCGCGGCGTCGCCGCGTTGCTGGAACAGTCGGTGCGGAACCACGCGATCAAGGCGGAAGGCCTGGCCGACAGCAAGCCGCTGGCGCCCAACACCACGCCGGACGGTCGCGCTCGCAATCGCCGCGTCGAAATCACCCTGCGCACCGGCGCATAAGAAGTCTGGGACAGAAAAAACATGTGGGCAAAGCTCAAGCGCTTCTTCGCCAATCGTTGGGTGCTGGCGTTCATCGGCCTGCTGGTCGTGTCGCTGCTGATCTGGTTCGTCGGAGATGCGATCGCGTTCTATGACCATCGTCCGCTCGGCTCCGCCGGCGCGCGCATCGGCCTGATCCTCCTCATCATCCTGGTCTTCGCCCTCATCGAGGGCGTCAAGCAGTACCGCGCCTGGCGCGCCAACAAGGCGATGCTGTCGGCGATGGGCGAGGGCGCCTCCAGCAACTCCGCCATGTCGCAGCGCGAGGTGGCCGAGCTCAAGAAGCGCTTCGACGACGCCATGGGCACGCTGCGCAAGGCGCGCTTCGACGACAAGTCCGGCAGCGGCCGCAACTACCTGTACCAGCTGCCCTGGTACATGTTCATCGGCGCGCCGGGCTCCGGCAAGACCACGGCGCTGATGAACTCGGGCCTGCGCTTTCCGCTCGAAGGCAAGATGGGCAAGGATGCCGTCAAGGGCATCGGCGGCACGCGCAACTGCGACTGGTGGTTCACCGACGAGGCCGTGCTGCTGGATACCGCCGGCCGCTACACCACGCAGAGCAGCAACCGCGAGGTCGACTCCGCCGCATGGACCGGCTTCCTCACGCTGCTCAAGAAGTTCCGCCCGGCGCAGCCGCTCAACGGCGCCATCGTCACGGTGAGCCTGTCCGACCTGTTCACGTGGTCGGCCGCGCAGCGCGACGAGTACGCGCGGTCCATCCGCGCACGGGTGCAGGAGCTCTACAGCACGCTCGGGGTGCGCTTCCCGGTGTACGTGGTCGTCACCAAGACCGACCTGCTGGCCGGCTTCGCCGAGTTCTTCGGCGACCTCGGACGCGAGGCCCGCGCGCAGGTGTGGGGCAACACGTTCGACTTCCCCATGCCCGCGGGGGTCAACCTCGGCGCCACCTTCGCCACCGAGTTCGACGCGCTGGTGGTGCGCCTCAACGCGCGCCTGACCACGCGCATGGAAGAAGAGCGCGACCCGCAGCGCCGCGCCACGCTGTTCGCGTTCCCGCAGCAGTTCGCGGCCCTGCGCGAGATGCTCAAGTCGTTCCTCGACGAGGCTTTCCTCAGCTCCGCCTTCGGCGAGGAGCCGATGGTGCGCGGCGTCTACTTCACCAGCGGCACCCAGGAAGGCAGCCCGTTCGACCGCGTGCTGGGCAACATCTCGCGCGCCTACGGGCTCGAGCGACAGGTGCTGCCGCCGGCCGCGTCTTCCGGCCGCAGCTATTTCCTCACGCATTTGCTGCGGGGCGTGATCTTCGCCGAGTCCGACATCAGTGGCCGCAGCGCCGTCATCGAGAAGCGGCGCAGCCGGATCGCGCTCGCGCTGTACTCGCTGCTCGCGTTGCTGTCGCTGCTGCTCATCGTCGGCTGGACGATCAGCTTCCTGCGCAACCAGGCCCTCATCCACGACGTGGCCGACGCCACGGCCAACGTGCAGAGGCAGGTGGCGGCGGTGCCACCGCTGCCCGCGGGCGACGTGGTGGCCATCCTGCCGGTGCTCGACGCCTCGCGCAACATGCCCACCGGCTACGCCGAGCGCGACGTTGGCGTGCCGATGTCGCGCTCCTTCGGCCTGAGCCAGAGCGGCAAGCTGGGCACGCAGGCCAACCGCGCCTACCTCGGCCTGCTGCGCGACGCGTTCATGCCGCGCGTGGCGCTCCGCCTGGAGCAGCAGATCCGCGAGGCCGACTCGCCCGAGGTGCGCTACGAGGCCCTGAAGACCTACTTGATGCTGTACGACCCGGCGCACCTGAAGGCCGAGGACGTGCGCAACTGGATCAACGCCGACTGGGACCGCGTGCTGCCGCGCGACGTCACGCAGCTGAGCCGCACCCGTCTGTCGTCGCACCTCGACGCGGCGCTCGACCAACTGCCGCTCGAGATGGTGCTGCCCGAGGACCAGGGGCTGGTCGCCGAGGTGCGCAAGCAGCTCGCCGCGGCGTCGCTCGCCGAGCGCGTGTATTCGCGCCTGAAGCGCGTGGCCGACGCGGGCACCGATTTCCGCGTCACCGAGGCGGGTGGGCCGCAGGCGGCGCTGGTCTTCACGCGCGCCTCCGGCGCGCCGTTGTCGCAGGGCGTGCCGGGGCTGTTCACCGTGGCGGGCTACGACAAGGGCTTCCGCGCGCAGGCGCCGATGCTGGTCAAGCAGCTCAGCGAGGAAGAAGGCTGGGTGCTGGGCACGCCGGGCGACAGCCAGGGGGTGGCGCGCATGGCCACCACGCTCACCGCGGTGCAGCAGCTGTACCTGAACGAGTACATCAAGACCTGGGACGACCTGCTGGGCGACCTGCGCCTGATCCCGTCCACCAGCCTGCAGGGCAGCATCCAGACCATCACGCTGCTGTCGGCGGGCGATTCGCCGCTCAAGCTGCTGCTCAATGGCGTGGCCAAGGAAACCAAGCTGGCCACCGGCAACGACAAGTCGGTCGAGGCCGTGGCCGCGGGCATGATGGACAAGGCCACCAACGCCATGCGCAGCACCGTCGACAAGCTCATGGGCGCGCCCACCGCCAAGCCGGGCGCGATGGCCAAGCCCGAGGCGGTGGTCGACGCGCACTTCGAGCAGTTGCAGCGCGTGGTGGCCGGCCCGGCCGGACAGCCCGTGCCGCTCGACGCCACGCTGGGCGTGCTCAAGGAGTACGAGGTGCAGCTGCGCGCCACCGACGAGGCCATCAAGCGCGGCGCGCCGGCCACGTCCGATGCGCTGATCGTAGCCCGCATCAAGAGCGAGGCCGATCGCATGCCCCCGCCCATCAGCAACCTGCTCAACGGCCTCATTTCGCGCAGCGGCGCGCAGTCGGCCAGCGCGGGCCAGGCCGCGGTCAAGGCCGCGGCCGCCGGCGAGGTGGGCAGCTTCTGCAAGGTGGCGGTCGAGGGCCGCTACCCGTTCGTCAAGGGCGTTCCGAAGGAAGTGCCTCTGGGCGACTTCGCCAAGCTCTTCGCGCCCAACGGCGTCATCGACGGCTTCGCCAAGACCAAGCTGGTGGGCATGGTCGACATGAACGGCCCGGTGTGGAAGCCCATCCAGCTGGCCGAGGGCGTCGACGCGCTGCCGCCGGCGGCCATCGCCAACTTCCAGCGCGCCGCCACCATCCGCGATGCGTTCTTCCCCGGCGGCGCCGCCAATCCCGCGGCGCAGGTCGACCTGCTGCTGGAGCGCGCGGAGGACGGCATCACCGAGGTGCAGCTGTCCATCGACGGCCAGGTCACCTCCATGAAGCCGGGCAGCAACGGTGCCGCGCGCCTGAGCTGGCCCAGCATGAGCCCGGCCAGCCAGATCAAGCTGACGCTGGTCATCGCTGGCAAGCCGTCCACCACGCCACTGATCTTCGACGGCCCGTGGGCGCTGTTCCGCTTCGTCGACGCCGGCAAGGTGGAAGGCGGCACGCCGGAGCGCCAGAGCGTGAGCTACGAGGAGGGCGGCAAGCGCGTGTACTTCGAGCTCCGTTCGGCCAGCGTGCGCAACCCGATGCGCCTGCCCGAGCTGGCGCAGTTCCGCTGCCCGGGTTGAGAGCCCGAAAGGAGACGCGACATGCCCGGTAGCGGCCTCTACGGCAAGCTTCCCAGCGAAGGTGACTTCGTCACGCGGCGCCTGCCGTGGGAGTTCACCTCGGTCTGGGACGACTGGTTGCAGCAGGGCATGCACGCGTCGCGCATCGCGCTGGGCGCCGGCTGGCTCGAGTCGTACCTGTCTGCGCCCATCTGGCGCTTCCACGTGGCGCCCGGCGTGTGCGGGCCCATGGGCTGGCGCGGCCTGTTCTTCGCCAGCGTCGATCGCGTCGGACGCTATTTCCCGCTCACGCTGGCGTTCGCGGATGCCGGCGGGCCGTCGCTGGCCTCGCTCAGCGCCGATGCCGACGCCTGGATCGCGGTGGAGGATGCCGCGCTCGCGGGCCTGTCGCCCACGTTGCCCGTCGCCGAATTCGACCGTCGCATCGAGGCGCTCGCCTGGCCCGCTGCCGCACCGCCCGATCCGGCACGACCGGCCGTGTGCCTCCATGCCGCCGCCACGGACGACTGCCCCGCCCGCAGCCTGTCGTTCGCCGCGCTGCCGCCGTCCGAGTCGTTCGTCGATCTGATCGCACCCGGTGCGGCGCCGGCGTCGTCCGGCTCGCTCACGGATCTGCTTTGAGTCATTCTTGCGGGCGCTCGCGTGACGGCCTGATGTATTCGGGACAAACCCTAGGCGTAAGTTGCCGTAATGTCTGCAACGCCCCCTGCGCGCATACACTCCCCCTTGCTGTCTCAGGTCCATGACGCAGCCGCCCCCCTCGGAGAGTTTCCAACGTGATTGATATCGACGCCCTGTCGCGTCCCATCAGCGAAGACCAGCCCTCCGGGCCCGACCTCGAATATGCCGAGGTCGCGGAGCTCGGGCGCTTCTCGGCGGGTACGCCGGGTGTCCTCGATCCCGCCACGCGGCAAGTGGTGGGCGCCGAGGAACCCAACTGGCGCAAGGTGGCCGAGAAGGCCACCCAGGTCCTGGGCAAGACGAAAGACCTGCGCGCCGCCGCGTGGCTCACGCGCGCCGAGCTGGCCAACCGCGGCCTCCCGGGCCTGGCCGACGGCCTCAAGCTGATCGCCGCGCTCTGCGACAAGTTCTGGGAATCCATCTACCCGCCGCTCGATCGCGACGAGGGCAACGATCCCATCGAGCGGCTCAACGTGCTTGCCAACCTCTCGCCCGATCCGGCCTCCAGCACCGCCGAGGCCATGCTGCGCGCGTTGCGCGCCACGGTCATCTGCGAATCGCGCGAGGTGGGCCGCTTCACGGTGCGCGACCTCGAATACGTGCTGGGCCGCATGACGCCTCCGGACGGCCAGAAGGCCCCCGCCGCCGCCATGCTGGCGGGTGCATGGAAGTCGGGCGATCCGGCGGCCAACCAGGAGCGCCGCGACGGCATCGCCAACGGCACGGCGGCCATCCAGGCCATCATCAAGCTGTTCAACGATCGCAGCGGCCAGCGGCCCAACCTCGACCTGCTCCAGCACACGCTCAAGCGCGTCGGCGACTTCTACGTCGAGCACGACCCCGTGGTCGTGGAAGAGCCCGAAGAGCCCGAAGAGGTCGAGGACGAAGACGACGGCCTCCCCGCGGCCGCCGGCGGCGCAAAAGGCGCCCGCCCCCCCCGTTCGAGTGGGTTGGCGTCACGCTCGGATGCGGTGAGAATGTTGCAGGAGGTCGCAGCGTATCTTCGCAAGGCGGAGCCCAGCAGCCCGGCACCGATGTTCGTGGATCGCGCCGTCAAGGTTCTCCAGATGGACTTCAACACGCTGATCAGGGAATTGATGCCCGAATCGAAGGATCGCATCCAGATGCTGGGTGGCATTTCCCTCGATCCCGAAAAGCCTTAAACGTCGACCGTATTTCCAGGAGTGAAACGCCATGTCAGGTAGCAGCCAGAAGTTCATCGCCCGCAATCGCGCGCCGCGCGTCCAGATCGAATACGACGTCGAGCTGTACGGTTCCAACAAGAAGATGCAGATCCCGTTCGTGATGGGCGTCATGGCCGATCTGTCGGGCAAGCCTGCCGAGCCTCTTGCGCCGGTCGCCGACCGCAAGTTCCTCGAGATCGACGTCGACAACTTCGACGAGCGTCTCAAGTCGATGAAGCCGCGCGCGGCGTTCGCGGTGCCCAACACCCTCACTGGCGAAGGCAACCTGAGCGTCGACCTCACGTTCGAGAGCATGGCCGACTTCTCGCCGGAGGCCGTCGCCAAGAAGGTGGGCGCGCTCAACAACCTCCTGGAAGCTCGCACCCAGCTGAAGGACCTGCTCACCTACATGGACGGCAAGGTCGGCGCCGAGGAGCTCCTGGGCAACGTGCTGAAGAACCCCGAGCTGCTGAAGTCGCTCGCGGCGAAGCCGAAGCCCACCGACGCGCCGGCCGAATAAGCGCCGCACGCCGCCGTCACACGTCAAGTCTGATCCCAGGAGTCCCACGATGACCACCCAACAAGAATCGACCGCCGCCTCGGGCGCGATGGCTGAATTCGACGATTTCGCTGCGTTGCTGCAGAAGGAATTCAAGCCGAAGACCGACCAGGCCAGGTCGGCCGTCGAGAACGCCGTCCACACGCTGGCGCAGCAGGCGCTGGCCGACACCGCGCTGGTGTCCAACGACGTCTACAACACCATCGAAGGTCTGATCGCGGCCCTGGACAAGAAGCTGTCCGAGCAGGTCAACCTCATCATGCACCACGCCGACTTCACGAAGCTCGAAGGCGCGTGGCGTGGTCTCCATCACCTCGTCAACAACACCGAAACCGACGAGATGTTGAAGATCCGCGTGATGAACATTTCCAAGAGCGACCTGCACAAGACGCTCAAGCGCTACAAGGGCACGGCCTGGGATCAGAGCCCCATCTTCAAGAAGGTCTACGAAGAAGAGTTCGGCCAGCTGGGCGGCAACCCCTACGGCTGCCTCGTGGGTGACTACCACTTCGACCACAGCCCGGTCGACGTGGAGCTGCTGTCCGAGATGGCCAAGATCGCCGCCGCATCGCACGCGCCGTTCATCGCCGGCGCCTCGCCCGCCACGCTGCAGATGGATTCGTGGCGCGAGCTGTCGAACCCGCGTGACCTGACCAAGATCTTCGAGAACTCCGAATACGCTGCCTGGCGCTCGCTGCGCGAGTCCGACGATTCGCGCTACATCGGCCTGGCCATGCCGCGCTTCCTGGCGCGCCTGCCGTATGGCTCGAAGACCAACCCGGTCGACGCATTCGACTTCGAGGAAGAGGTCGAAGGCGCGGATCACAACAGCTACGTTTGGGCCAACTCGGCCTACGCGATGGCCACCAACATCACGCGCGCCTTCAAGCTGTACGGCTGGTGCACCACGATCCGCGGCGTCGAGTCCGGCGGTTCGGTGCCCAACCTGCCGGTGCACTCGTTCCCCACCGACGACGGCGGTGTCGACATGAAGTGCCCCACGGAGATCGCGATCTCCGATCGCCGCGAGGCCGAACTCGCCAAGAACGGCTTCATGCCGCTGGTGCACCGCAAGAACAGCGACTTCGCCGCCTTCATCGGCGCCCAGTCGCTGCAGAAGCCTGCCGAATACGATGATCCCGATGCGTCGGCCAACGCCAATCTGGCCGCGCGCCTGCCGTATCTGTTCGCGTCGTCGCGTTTCGCCCACTACCTGAAGTGCATGGTGCGCGACAAGGTGGGCTCGTTCGCGAGCGCCTCCTCCATGCAGGCTTTCCTGGGCAACTGGATCAAGCAGTACGTCGTCTCCAATCCGCAAAGCGCCGGACAGACCATCCAGGCCCAGAAGCCGTTGTCCGCCGCCGAAGTCATCGTCGAGGAAGTCGAGGGCAACCCCGGCTACTACACGTCGAAGTTCTTCCTCAAGCCTCACTATCAGCTGGAAGGGATGAGCATCTCCCTTCGCCTGGTTTCCAAGCTGCCTTCCAGCAAGGCCGCTTGAGTCCCGCTTATGGGGCGCATTCCTGTCAATTGACGGGGATTCATTCTCTCAAGGAGTAGAAAAATGGCACTCGACATGTTCATCAAGATCGACGACGTCAAGGGCGAGTCGAAGGATTCGGCCAAGAAGGACCAGATCGACGTGTTGGCCTGGAGCTGGGGCGTCTCCAACTCGGGTTCCGCGCACACCGGCGGCGGCGGCGGCGCAGGCAAGGCCAACGTGCAGGATCTGTCGTTCACGAAGTACGTCGACAAGTCCAGCCCGGACCTGCTGCTCGCCAGCTGCAACGGCGACCACTACAAGGAAGCGAAGCTCGTCGTCCGCAAGGCCGGCACCACCCCCCTCGAGTACCTCACGATCACGATGTCCGGCAAGGTGCTGGTCACCTCGGTGTCGACGGGCGGCTCCGGCGGCGAAGATCGCCTGACCGAAAACGTCACGCTGAACTTCTCGCACGTCAAGGTCGACTACATCGAGCAGAACGACACGGGCGCTCAGGGCGACACCCCGTCCATGGGCTGGGACATTGCCGGCAACGTCAAGATGTAAAGCGCGCGAGGCTCGATCCGTTGACGGATCGGGCCGCTCGTCGCCGTTGCCCCTGTGGGCGCGGCACGGCGCGTGTGCGTGAAGTCCGAGGCGCCGGTCGAAATGACCGGCGTCTTTCTTTTCCCCTCCCACGGTGAGTGTCCATGGCGTCCATCGATCTCGCGATGCAGTTTTCTTCCGCCGACCCGCTGGCGCATTTCGACGACCTGCGCAAGATGATCCAGAAGCAGCCGCAGCGCTCCGACCTGCGGATCTTCCTGTTCCAGATCTACTGCGTCCAGGGCGAATGGATGAAGGCCGCCACGCAGCTCGACGTGCTGCTGGAGCTCGACGCCTCTTCCAAGCCGATGGTCGACACCTACCGCGAGGCCTTGCGCTGCGAGGCGTTGCGCCGCGAGGTCTTCGACGGCAAGCGATCGCCCCTGGTGCTGGGCCAGCCTGATGACTGGCTCGCGCTGCTGATCGAGGCGCTGCGCGTGGACGCCGAAGGCCGGCCCGAGGCCGCCTCCGAGTTGCGCGCCAAGGCCCTGGAGGCCGCGCCCGCCACTTCGGGCAAGCTCGACGACGTCGCCTTCGCGTGGCTGGCCGACGCCGACGCCCGGCTGGGCCCGGTCGTCGAGGCCATCATCAACGGCAAGTACTACTGGGTGCCGATCTCGCGCCTGACCCGCATCGAGATCGACAAGCCCGCCGACCTGCGCGATTTCGTCTGGGCCCCGGCCACGCTCACGCTGGAAAACGGCGCCGTCAACGTGGCGCTGATTCCCACGCGCTATCCCGGCTCCGAGCGCGAATCCGATGCCGCGTTGCGCCTCTCGCGCGCCACCGACTGGCGCGAGCAACCGGGCGGCGCCTGGCATGGCGTGGGCCAGCGCGTGCTGACCACCGACCAGTCCGAGGTGGCGCTGCTGGACGTCCGCGTCATCGCCTTCGACACCCCGCTGGTCGAATCGCCGTCGTCGGACGAAGCCGACGCCGAAGCCTCGGACTCCGCCGCCCAAGCCAATGGCTGACGCGCTCTCGCGCGACCGACTCTATCCGTCGTTGCTCGACCGCCTGGTCGACGACGAGCCAGGCCGCGCGACCGAGGCGCGCGAGAACCGGGCCGCGTCGCTGCAGAAGCTGCGCGAGAACGTGCTGCGCGACCTGAACTGGCTGTTCAACGCCACGCAGTCCAGCATCGACTTCGCGGACGATCCCGTGCTCATCGGCTCTGTCATCAACTACGGCATGCCGCCGCTCGCGGGCCGTCCGGCATCCCAGTACGACCTCAACGACCTGGCGCGCGCGCTGCGCGACGTGATCCTGCGCTTCGAGCCGCGCATCATTGCCCACACGCTCAAGGTGAGCGCCGATCGCGACCGGGAGAGCGCGCACAACGTCCTCGGGTTCCGCATCGAGGGCCAGATGTGGTCGCAGCCGATTCCGCTCGAGATCTACATGCGCACCGAGATCGATCTCGAGAGCGGCATGACGCAGGTCGTCGAGGCGAAAGCCCCTTAAGCCCTCACTCTTCAGGCCACGATGGATCCCCGTCTACTCGGCTACTACCGGCAGGAACTGCTGCACATCCGCGATGCCGCCTCGGAGTTCGCCCGCGAACATCCGAAGATCGCCGCGCGCCTGGCGCTGGAACAGACCACGTCCGGTGGCGAGTGCGTCGACCCGTACGTGGAGCGCCTCCTCGAAGGCTTCGCCTTCCTCGCCGGGCGCGTGCACTACCAGCAGGACTCCGAATACGGCCGCTTCACGCAGTACCTGCTGGAGCTGGTGTATCCCGGCTACCTGGCGCCCACGCCGTCGATGCTCATCGCGCAGTTCGAGCCCGACCTCGACGACCCGGCGCTGGCGGGCGGCCCGTCGGTGCCGCGCGGCAGCGTGATGAGTTCCCGCCTGCAGCCCGGGGAGCGCACCGCCTGCCGCTTCACCACCGGACATGCGGTGCGGCTGTGGCCGCTGCGCATCGCCCAGGCGCGCTTCCAGTCGCACGTCACCGACGTGCCGCCGGCCGCGCTGTCCGGCCTCGTGTCGCCCAACGCCTGCCTGCGCGTGCGCATGCGCGTGGGCGCGTCGCTGCTGGCCAACCAGCTGGAGCTCGACGAACTGGTGCTGCACATGGCCGGCGACGATGGCATCGCGCACCGCGTCTACGAGCAGTTGTTCGCGCGTTGCCAGGCCATCGCGGTGGTCGACCCGCTGCGCCGCAACGCGCTGGCGGGCGTGCTGCCCGCCAGCGCGCTGGTGCCTGGAGGCTTCGAGGACGACGAGGCGCTGCTGCCGGTGCAGGATCGTGCGTTGTCCGGCTATCGCCTTCTGAAGGAATACAGCGCGTTCCCCGCGCGCTTCCTGTTCGCCCGCATCAAGGGCCTGCGCGAGATCCTGTCGCGGATCGGCTCGTCGGAGTTCGAGCTGCTGTTCATCACCGACCGCAGCGACGTCACGCTGGAGAAGACGCTCGACCCGACCAACTTCGCGCTGCATTGCACCCCGGCCATCAACCTGTTCCAGAAGCGCGCCGACCGCGTGGAAGTGACCACGCGCGATCACGAGTTCCACGTCATCAGCGACCGCGCGCGGCCCATCGACTACGAGGTGTACTCACTGCTGTCGGTGGCCGGCATCGACAAGTCGGGCGTGCAGCAGGTGCGCGAGTTCAAGCCGCTCTATGCGCGCTACGACGACGCCAATTCCGACTCGTACGCGTTCTTTTCCACGCGCCGGCTCCAGCGCGTGATGTCGGACGCCACGCGCAAGCGCGGCCCGCGCAGCGGCTACATCGGCACCGAGGTCTACGTGACGCTGGCCGACCCGCAGACCGCGCCATGGCCGGCGTCGGTGGTGCAGCTGGCCATCGACACGCTCAGCACCAACCGCGACCTGCCGCTGACGTTGTCGGTGGGCAGCTCCAACGATTTTTACCTGGAAGAGAACACGCCGGTCAAGGGCGTGCGCTGCATCCGCGGGCCCACGCGACCGGTCACGCCGGTGGGCGAGGGCAAGGCCCAGTGGCGCGCGTTGAGCCATCTTTCCCTCAACTACCTGTCGCTCATCGACAGCGAAGGGCAGGGCGGCGCGGCGTCGCTGCGCGAGCTGCTGTCGCTGTACGGCATGGACGAGCTCTCGCCGTTGCACAAGCAGCTCGAAGGGCTGATCTCGGTGCGCAGCGAGGCGGCCATCAGTCGCGTGCCGGTCAAGGGCCCCATCGTCTTCGGCCGCGGCACCAAGGTCTGGCTGACGCTGGACGAACGCGCGTTCGAAGGCACCGGCGTGCTGGTGCTGGGCGCGGTGCTCGACCGCTTCCTGGCGCGCTACGCCAGCATGAACAGTTTCATCCAGCTGGCCATCTCGTCGCAGACCCGCGGCCTGGTCAAGAGCTGGCCGGCGCGCATCGGTGCGCGCTCGGTGCTCTGAGCCCGCGGAGCCCGAATGAGCGAATTCGCGTCCGCGCCGCCGCTGGATGACGACGACGATCCGGAAGGTACCCGGATCCTCACCGTCGCCGACGTCCTCAACGCGCTCGGCGCGATGAAAGGCGAGGTCGGCGGCCACGCCGCGGCCGTGGTCGAGTTGCTGGCTCAGAAGGAGGCCGCTTCCGCGGTGCGCCACGAGGCCCGCAAGGAGTTGCTGCGCAAGCTCCAGGCCGAGCCGCACAAGTTCGGCTTCTTCCAGGCGGTGCGTCTGCTGGAGAACGCCCACCCGGGGCTGCCGCGCATCGGCACCTCGCTGCGACTGCGCGACGACCCGATCCGCTTCGCGCAATCGCCGACGCTGGCGTTCGCGCCGTCCGCGTTGTCTCGTTTCGTGCCGGCCGACGGCGACAAGCCGCCCATCCTGGACCAACGCTTCTTCGGCATGTTCGGCCCCAACGGCGCGCTGCCGCTGCACCTCACCGAATATGCCCGCGAACGCTCGCGGCGCACGCCGTCCGACCGGGCGCTGGTGCGCTTCCTCGACATGTTCCACCACCGGCTCCTGTCGCTGCTGTACCGGGCTTGGGCCGAGGCCTCGCCGGCGGTCAGCATGGACCGGCCCGACAACGATCCGTTCAGCCGCTGGGTCGGCTCGATCGCGGGCTACGGCCAGCCCACGCTCACCAGCCGCGACTCGGTGCCCGATGGCGCGCGCCTGGCCGCGGCGGGCATCCTGGGTCGCTCGGTGCACAGCGCCGAAGGCCTGGAACGCATCCTCAACGACTTCTTCCGCGTGCCCGTGCGCGTGCACCAGTGGGAGCCCTACTGGATGCGCCTGCCCGAGGATGCCCTGACCCGTATCGGCCTGCGCAACGCGCCGGTGGCCCTGGGGCAGAGCGCCGTCGTCGGCGCCAAGGTGTGGGACTGCCAGAACCGCTTCCGCATCGAGATCGGGCCGCTCACACTGACGCAGTACCAGCGCTTCCTGCCCGGCGGCGACAGCCTGAAGCGACTCCGGGACTGGGTGCTCAACTACATCGGCTACGAGCTCTCGTGCGAGATGCACCTCGTGCTGAAGAAGGACGAAGTGCCGGCGGTCAAGCTGGGCGCCGCGGGCGCGCTGGCCTGGACCTCCTGGCTGGGAAAGCGGCCGTCGCCGACGCCCGCTGGCGACCTGCGCCTGGGCATCACATGACGCGGTTCCCCTCGTGGGGGGATTGAAAACCCTCTCCAACAAGTCTCAAATCAGTTCAACAATCCAACTGGGCACGTCGAGGCCCGAATGAGGAGTCACCGTGAGTGAAATCAGTCGTGTCGCGCTGTTTGGCAAGCTCAATCCGGTCGCATACAAGGGAATCGAGGGAGCAACCGTCTTCTGCAAGCTGCGGGGCAATCCGTACGTTGAGCTGGTGCACTGGCTGCATCAGCTGATCCAGGCCAGCGATTCCGACCTGCATCGCATCTTCAAGCACTACTCGCTCGACGCCTCGCGCCTGGCCAGCGACATCACCACGTCGCTCGATGCGTTGCCGCGCGGCGCCACGGCCATCTCCGACTTCTCGCCCACGATCGAGAAGATGGTGCAGGAAGGCTGGCTGTACGGCACGCTGCAGTTCGGCGAGAGCGCCGTGCGCACCGGCCTGCTCATCGTCGGCGCCGTCAAGACGCAGACCCTGCGCAACGCGCTGTACGCCATCTCCGGCGAGTTCCGCAAGATCAAGCCGGACGACCTGTTCGAAGACTTCGCCAAGATCGTCAACGGCTCGCCCGAAGACACGCTGGCGGCCCGCGACGGCTCCAACGTCGGCGGCGGCGCGGCGCCTGGCGAAGCCAGCGGCGCGATCGCCCCGGCCCAGCTCGGCAAGCAGGAGGCGCTCAAGAAGTTCACCGTCGACCTCACCGCGCAGGCGCGCAGCGGCAAGATGGATCCCATCGTCGGCCGCGACGACGAGATCCGCCAGGTGGTCGACATCCTGATGCGCCGCCGCCAGAACA
>JACMOG010000940.1 GCA_014378125.1 Vitreoscilla sp.
GCCACGCTGGGCATGCTGCTGCTCGATCGCTACCTGGGCTTCCACTTCTTCACCAACGAGCTGGGCGGCAACCCGATGATGTACGTCAACCTCATCTGGGCCTGGGGCCATCCCGAGGTGTACATCCTGATCCTGCCGGCGTTCGGCGTGTTCTCCGAGGTGATCGCCACGTTCTCGGGCAAGCCGCTGTTCGGCTACCGCTCGATGGCCGTCGCCACGATGGCCATCTGCGTGCTGTCGTTCATGGTGTGGCTGCACCACTTCTTCACGATGGGCGCGGGCGCCGACGTGAACGGCTTCTTCGGCGTGATGACGATGATCATCGCGGTGCCCACCGGCGTGAAGATCTTCAACTGGGTGTTCACGCTGTACGGCGGCACGCTGCGCTTCGAGACGCCGCTGCTGTGGGCCATCGGCTTCATCGTCACGTTCGTGGTGGGCGGCGCGAGCGGCGTGCTGATGGCGATCCCGCCGGCCGACTTCGTGCTGCACAACAGCCTGTTCCTGGTGGCGCACTTCCACAACGTCGTCATCGGCGGCGTGGTGTTCGGCGCGTTCGCGGGCTACAACTTCTGGTTCCCCAAGGCCTTCGGCTTCCGGCTGCACGACGGCCTGGGCCGCGCCGTGTTCTGGTGTTGGTTCATCGGCTTCTGGCTGGCCTTCCTGCCGCTGTACGCGCTGGGCCTGATGGGCGCCACGCGGCGCATGCAGCACTACGGCAACACCGAGTGGCAGCCACTGATGATCGTGGCCCTGGTGGGCGCGCTGGTGATCCTGGCCGGCATCGTTCTGACGGTGGTGCAGCTGGTGGTGAGCATCCGCGCGCGCGAGCGCCTGCGTGACGCGACGGGCGACCCGTGGGACGCGCGCACGCTGGAGTGGGCGACGCCGTCGCCGCCGGCGCCGTGGAACTTCGCACGGCTGCCGCAGGTGGGCGGCCTCGACGAGTTCTGGACGGCCAAGCGCGAGCGCGGTGGCGCGCTGGTCATCGCCGAAGGAGAAGGCGCGCATCCGCTGGAGATGCCGCGTCCCAGCGCGATGGGGGTCGTTCTGGCGTTCCTCGCTTTCGTGGCCGGTTTCGCGCTGGTGTGGCACATCTTCTGGCTGGCCATCGCGGCGCTGGCGGGCATCGGCGTGGCGTGCCTGGCCCGAGGCTGGCGCACCGAGCTCGAGGTCGAAGTCACCGACGCCGAGATCGCGGCCTTCGCTGCGCGGGGAGCGGGCGCATGATCGCCGCGACCACCCAGGTTGCGAAGATCGAGATCCCGATCTCGGAGCGCGGACCTTCTCCTCGCAAGGTGATCGTCGGCTACGGCTTCTGGCTGTTCCTGCTCAGCGACATCATCGTGTTCTCCGCGCTGTTCGCAGCCTATGCGGTGCTGTCCGGGCGCACTGCCGGCGGGCCGGGCGGCGTGGCGCTGTTCCACCGCGACAACGTGCTCATCGAGACAGGCTGCCTGCTGTTCTCGAGCTTCACCTGCGCCATGATGGCGCTGGCCATCGAGTTTCGCCACAAGGGCTGGATGCTGGCCGGCGCGGCGCTCACGTTCGTGCTCGGCGCGGCCTTCCTCCGGCTCGAGCTCGTCGAGTTCGCCGGCATGATCCAGCACGGCGCCGGTCCCGGCCGCAGCGCGTTCCTGTCGGCGTTCTTCGCGCTGGTGGGCATGCACGGGCTGCATGTCGCGGCGGGCCTGTGCTGGCTCGTGGCCATGATGGCCCAGGTGTTCACGCTGGGGTGGCGTCCGATGGTGCTCGATCGCCTGGCCTGCTTCAGCCTGTTCTGGCACGCCCTGGACATCGTCTGGATCGGCGTGTTCACCATCGTCTACCTGGGAGCGCGCTGATGGACGAACGCGACAAGCGCCGCGCGCAGGCCAATGACGCCGAGACACCGGGGGATGCGCCCGACTGGCGCGCCGGCCTCGTGAAGAACCTCATCGGCCTGGCCGGATCCATCGTGCTGACGGGCGCGTCGTTCTGGGCCGCCGCCACGGGCATGGTCTGGGGCCCCGGCATGCCGGTGCTGCTGGCCGCGCTGGCCATCGGGCAGATGGGCGTGCACCTCGTGTTCTTCCTGCACATCTCCAGCGGCCCACAGGGCACCAACACGATCCTGGCGCTGGCCTTCGGCGTGTTCGTGGTGGCGCTGGTGGTGTTCGGCTCGCTGCTGATCATGGCGAACCTCGACGCGGGCATGCAGGGAATGTCCGGCGCGATGCACTGACGGGTGCGGCGAGAATTGCACCCCTTTTCAGGGAGCCAACAAATGATCACCAAGATCCGAATCCTTTCCGCCGCCGCATTGGCGCTCGCTGCCTTGTCGGCCCACGCGCAATCCGCAGACGCCGACGCGCCCACGCACTGGAAGTTCGGCGTGCAGCTGGGCACCGTGCAGGACCATGCCGACACCGAGCCGGTGGCCCAGGTCTCGCTGGGCTACGCCTTCGACCGCACGTGGTCGGTGGAGGCACTGGCCAACGTCAGCCTGCTCTTCATCCGTGCCGGCGGGCAGGGGCCGGACGACCACCAGTTCGACAATGCGTTCGGTGGCCGCGTGCTGGCTACGCTGCCGCTGGGGGAGCGCTGGAACGTGGTGGGCGGGCTGGGTGTGGTGAACTTCGAGGACGAGATCGGCAACGGCACGATCTTCGGCAGCACGCACCAACACAAGACGAGCCCGATGGTGAGCCTGTCGACCAACTATCGCCTGGGCCGCCGCTGGTCACTGGGTGTGGAGGCCTCGTCGTTCACGGCGGCGAACACGTTCAATCTTGGGCTGCGGGCGGACTTTCACTTCTGAGGATCGGGCATCTCCAGGCACTTCAGAGCGCGGCGATCGCGTCCTTGGCGTGCTGCGCCAGGCCGCCAGCGGGCACCAGCTGCAGGTAGGTCTCGAACGCCTTCTTCGCGTCGTCGGCCTTGCCCTGGCGCTGCAGCGCGTCACCCAGGTTCACGTAGGCCACCGCGCGTGACGGATCGATCTTCAGCGCCGCCTCGAAGTACTTGACGGCGTTGGCGTCGTCGTTGGTCTTCCAATACACGTAGCCCAGGTTGTTGGCCGCCAGCGCGAAATCGGGCTGCAGCTTCAGGGCCTGCGCGAACTGGTCGCGCGCCGATACGTAGTTCTTTTCCTTGAACATCTGCATGCCGCGGTCGTTGAGCTGGCGCGCCTGCTGGCGGTCGCTGACGGGCGCGGCGGTGGGCGCGGCGATCTTCTGGTCCTTGCCCTGCAGGTCCTTCACCACCACGCCGTCGGTGGCCGCGCTCGCCGCGACGACCGCGGTGTTCTTGTCCAGCTTCGTGTTGAGCGCGATGGCATCCACCGGCAACTGCGGCGTGGCGTCGCTGATGTACTCCTCGTTGGCCGCCAGCGTGAACACGAACTCGCCGCCCTCGGAGCCGGGCAGGCTGCGGAAGGCCGGCGTCTGCGCGGACACCGACGCCACCGCCGGCGCGATGTAGGCCGCGAGCTCGGTGCCGGTGATGATGTTGTCGCCGTTGAGGTCGGCCTTGCCGGACAGCCCCTGCAACAGCGTCCACGTGAAGATGGAGTGGCCGCCGGGGCCGCCGTCGGCCACCATCTGGTCGGCGCCGC
>JACMOG010000090.1 GCA_014378125.1 Vitreoscilla sp.
CCGGTGCTTTCCCAATCGCGGGGCGGATGCCCCTCCACGGCGGTGGCCAGGCGCAGCGTGAAGGCGGTGCCGGCGTTCGTCCATTCAAGCGTGGCCAGGCCTTCGGTGGCCGCGCTCGCGGCGGCATGGGTGCGTTGCACGAGGGCGTAGTGCAGCGTGACCGACACGGGCGGTCGCGTGGGATAGACGGGCCACGCCGCGGCCGCCACCGTGTCGGCCGGCCGGGAGCCACCGTCGCCCGCGGGCAGTCGAGGGGCCGGCGCGCCGGGCGCCCGCGAGCGCCCGGCCGCGGGGGACGCCCGCGAGCGCGCGTGCACCGGCATCAGCACCGATTCGGGCCCGTGCATCTTCGCCGGGCGCGTCGCCGCATCGACCTTCGGCGCGGGTTCGACCAGCGTGAACGGAACTCGCGCGCCCATCGGCACACTCACGCTGGCCAGCGTGCGCAAGCCGAGCCGCGCGGCATCGAAACGCGGCGCGCCGCGGCTCGCCAGACGCCATCCGATGGCGTGCAGCAACAGCACCACCAGAGTCAATACGAAGAGACGTCGCGTCCGCATCGGACAATACTGCCATCGCCCCCTCAGAACACCCGGCGCCGAAGCCGGGCATTTTCATGAAACTTGCCACCTACAAGGACGGATCGCGCGATGGCCAGCTGGTCGTCGTCTCGCGCGACCTCGCCACCGCCCACTTCGCGACCGGCATCGCGACGCGGATGCAACAGGCCCTCGACGACTGGAACTTCATCGCGCCGCTGCTGCAGGATCTCTCGGTGGCGCTGAACCACGGCAAGACGCGCCACGCGTTCCCGTTCGTGCCCGAACAGTGCATGGCGCCGCTGCCGCGCGCGTTCCAGTGGGCCGACGGCTCTGCCTATCTCAACCACGTCGAACTCGTGCGGAAGGCCCGCGGCGCCGAGATGCCCGAGAGTTTCTTCGGCGATCCGCTGATGTACCAGGGCGGCAGCGACGACTTCCTCGGCCCCTGCGACCCGGCCACGTTCGCCAGCCCCGACTGGGGCATCGACTTCGAGGGCGAGGTGGCGGTCGTCACCGGCGACGTGGCGATGGGCGCCGGCCCCGACCAGGCGCTGGAAGGCGTGCGCCTGCTGATGCTGGCCAACGACTGGAGCCTGCGCAACCTGATCCCGCCGGAGCTCGCCAAGGGCTTCGGCTTCCTTCAAAGCAAGCCGGCCACCGCGTTCAGCCCGGTGGCGGTCACGCCCGACGAGCTGGGAGATGCCTGGGCCGGCGGCCGCCTGCACCTGCCGCTGCAATGCACGTGGAACGGCCGCAAGGTGGGCACGTGCGACGCGGGTGCCGAGATGACGTTCCACTTCGGCCAGCTGATCGCGCACCTGGCCAGGACGCGCAACGTGCGCGCCGGCTCCATCGTGGGCAGCGGCACGGTCAGCAACAAGGACTGGAGCAAGGGCTGGAGCTGCATCGCCGAGCAGCGCGCCATCGAGACGATCGAGCACGGCGAGCCGAAGACGGGCTTCATGCAGTACGGCGACGTGATCCGTATCGAGATGAAGCGCGACGACCGGTCGGTGTTCGGCGCGATCGAGCAGCAGGTGCTCGAGTGCGAATGAGCCTGCGCGCCGCGGCCCTGGGCGTCGGCCTTGCCGCATTGCTGGCGGGCGCGTCCGCCTGCGCCGCCGCCGTGAGCTCGTCGAACGACGCGGCCCCGCCGCGGGCGACGGCCGACGCCGACGCGCACTGCCCGCCGGCGGCCACGGTGCCCACGCAGGACGAGGTCCTGGACGGGCTGCGCCGCGCGGTCGACAACGGCGTGCTCTGGAAAGCCACCAAGGGCGGTCGCACCGTCTGGCTGTACGGCACCATCCACGTGGCGCAGATGGCGTGGATGTATCCGGGCCCGCAGGTGATGAAGGCCGTGATGGGCAGCGACGTCGTCGCCCTCGAGCTCGACCCCACCGATCCGGACATCGTTGCGCGACTGCAGAAGGCCATCGGCCGGCGCGCCGACGCGCCCGCGTTGCCCGATGCGTTGCAGCGTCGCCTGCAGGCGCAGAGGGTGGCGGCGTGCCTGGCGCCCGAGACGCTCGCCGGCCTGCGGCCCGAGTTGCAGGCGGTGTCGCTGGAGGTGCTCGAGGGTCGCGCGCTGGGGCTTTACCCCGAATTCGGCATCGACAACTTCCTCGCCGGGTTGAGCCACGGTTTGAAAAAGCCGGTGCGCTCGCTGGAGACGCCCGAGTCGCAGGCGGCCCTGCTGGTCAGCGACGACCCGGCCGAGACCGAGCGCAACGTGGGCGACCTGCTGGACGAGCTCGAGTCGGGCAAGGGCCCGCAGGTGCTCCAGCGCCTGGCGGGCGACTGGCAGCGCGGCGACCTGGCCGACCTCGATGCGTACGCGAGCTGGTGCGAGTGCCTCGACACGCCCGAGCAGAAGGCCGACTTCGTCAAGCTGGTGGACGAGCGCAACCCGTTGATGGCCGACAAGGTGGTCAAGTGGCATGCCGAGGGCAAGTCGCTGTTCGTGGCGGTGGGCACGCTGCACCTGGTGGGGCGCATGGGCCTGCCCGAGCTGCTGAGGGCGCGTGGCTTCCAGGTCGGGCGCGTCAAGTACGCCGACCGTCCCTGAAAGCGTAGGATCACGCGAGTTGCCACGCCGTCCCTGGAGATCCTCATGTCCGACATCCCGAACTTCGCCAAGCTGGTCCCCGGATTCGATTTCCTGCAGGGCCTGGTGAAGAACGCCGGGTCGGCCCTGCCCAGCATGGGCCAGTGGGTGGCGCCGACCCTCAATCCTGAGGAACTGCAGAAGCGTATCGACGAGCTCAAGACGGTGCAGTTCTGGCTCGAGCAGAACGCCAGGATGCTGGGCACCACCATCCAGGCGCTCGAGGTCCAAAGAATGACCCTGTCGACCCTGAAGACGATGAACGTGCAGATGACCGACCTGCGCGACGCGATGAAGGTGGCGCCCGTCGCCTCGGCCGGCTCGGCCGCGTCCGCCGCGGTGGGATCGATGGCCAGCAGCTTCGGCGCCGACGCATTGATGCAGGCCGCCAGGAACGCCATGGGCAACATCGCGGGGCTGGGCAAGGCCGCCGCCGCGCCCGAACCCGAACCGGCGCCCGAGCCGGCGCCTGCCCCTGCGCCTGCCCCTGCGCCTGCGCCGAAGGCGAATGACAAGGCCGCCGAGCCCCCCGCCGTCGCCGCCTCCGGCGTGGTCGACCCGGTGCAATGGTGGGGCGCGCTCACCAAGCAGTTCTCGCAGCTTGCCGCCACCGCGATGAAGGACTCCGCCACCGACGCCGCCAAGAACCTGGCCGGCGCGATGATGAAGCAGGGCACCGATGCCGCGGGCGAGATGCTCAAGAAGGCCGTGGCGGTGCCGGCCGGCGTGGCCGCGAAGGCGATGTCGGCGGCCACGCCGGCGGCCGGCGGCGCCGCCGCCCCGGCCCTCGCCCAGAAGGGGGGCGCCAGCCGGCCGGGGGC
>JACMOG010000941.1 GCA_014378125.1 Vitreoscilla sp.
CCTCGAGCCTCACGCGCGGCTTGCGGCGCACGTACAGCGCGCCGATGCCCTTGGGGCCGTACGTCTTGTGCGAGGTCAGGCTCATCAGGTCGACCGGCAGCGTAGCCAGGTCGATGTCCACCTTGCCCGTGGCCTCCGCCGCGTCGACGTGGAAGATGATGCCGCGCTCGCGGCAGATCGCGCCGATCGTCGGGATATCCTGGATCACGCCGATCTCGTTGTTGACGAACATGACCGAGGCCAGGATCGTGTCGGGACGGATCGCCGCCTTGAACTTCTCGATGTCGAGCATGCCGTTCGGCTCGACGTCGAGATAGGTGCACTCGAAGCCCTGGCGTTCGAGCTCGCGCATCACGTCGAGCACGGCCTTGTGCTCGGTCTTGACGGTGATGAGGTGCTTGCCACGCGTGCTGTAGAAATTGGCCGCGCCCTTGATGGCGAGGTTGTTGGACTCGGTGGCGCCGGACGTCCACACGATTTCGCGAGGATCGGCGCCGATCAGCGCGGCCACCTGGCCACGCGCGCGCTCGACGGCTTCCTCGGCCTCCCAGCCCCATGCGTGCGAGCGCGAGGACGGGTTGCCGAAGTGTTCGCGCAGCCAGGGGATCATCAAATCGACCACGCGCGGGTCGGCCGGCGTCGTGGCGCCGTAGTCCATGTAGATGGGAAGATGCGGGGTCATGAGTAGGGTGCCAGGATTACTTCGAGAACGCGTTGCCCAGCGCGAACACGGAGTTCGGCGCGTTGATCTTGATGGGCTTCACGACGGGCTGGGACGAAATGGCGCGGCGGACCGGCACTTCCTCGACGGAGATGCCCTTGGCGAGCTGCTCGTCCACGAGCTTCTTCAGCGAGATGGAGTCGAGGAACTCGATCATCTTCACGTTGAGGCTGGCCCACAGGTCGTGCGTCATGCACCGGCCGGTGTCGTCGCCCATGCAGTTTTCCTTGCCGGCGCAGCCGGTGGCGTCGATGGGCTCATCGACGGCGACGATAGTGTCGGCCACCGTGATGGCCTCGGCGCCACGGCCGAGCGGATAACCGCCGCCCGGGCCACGCGTGCTCTCGACGAGCTCGTGGCGGCGCAGCTTGCCGAACAGCTGTTCCAGATACGACAGGGAGATCTGCTGACGTTGCGAGATGGCAGCGAGGGCGACCGGACCATTGCTGGAGCGGAGGGCCAGATCGATCATTGCCGTGACAGCAAACCGGCCTTTGGTGGTCAGACGCATGAGGTGCTCTCCTGGGGGTGTTTTGGGCGATCAGCGTGCGGTCCGAGTCGTGGGAGCGACTGGAGGTCGGAGAGCAGTGATAACCCTTGGTTGATTCCGAGCGTTTTAGTCGATTATGCCAGAAGCCTAGCGATTTTGTCGCCTATGCCCGAGGCACTTGTTGCAGCGCCGCAGAGCATGCGCCCTTTGTCGCTGACGCCCGGTAGAGCAGGCTTTAAACCCACTCTTGTCAAAGCGGTTTTCGACCTGCCGGAAGGTCAGTCCAAAACCACTTTTGTGAGGAATCCCTCGCATGCAGCGTCGACCAGATCGAGCACCATTTCGAAGCTGTCCGCACCGCCGTAGTACGGATCCGGCACCTCGCGCGCACCGGCTTGCGGCGCGTAGAACATCAGCAGTTCGAGCTTGGCGCGCGAACCCTGAGGCCGGATTCGCTCCAGGTTCGCGAGGTTGTCCTCATCCATCGCCAGGATGAAGTCGAAGCGCTCGAAGTCGGCGAGCGACACCTGCCGGCCGCGCAACGGCTTCATCTGCAGGCCGCGCCGCTCGCCATGCGCCACGGCACGGCGGTCGGGGGGCGAGCCGACGTGATAGTCGGCGGTGCCCGCGGAGTCCACCCCCACGCGGCCGTCCAACCCGGCCGCGTGCGCCTTGTGGCGCAGCATGGCCTCGGCGGTGGGCGAGCGGCAGATGTTGCCGAGGCAGACCATCAGCACGCGGATGTTGTCGGACGGCGTCTTCATGGCCAGCAGTATCCCGCGTGTGTCCTTCGGCGTTTCGCCTGGCGCCCTCAGGCCGCGATGAAGCAATCCCGCACGAGCCGAGCAGCCGCTGGGCTTGCGTCCTCGTCGAGGCACAGGTCGATGTCGGCGCCGAAGCCACGCTCGGCCAATTCCCGCGCCGACGCGCAGTTGGCGAGCGTGGCCCGCCGCTGCGGGCCCAGTCCGGCAAGGGGCGCCGCCGCCGCCCTCGCCTCCG
>JACMOG010000942.1 GCA_014378125.1 Vitreoscilla sp.
CGGCCGTCGACGCTGTGTGCTCGACCGGCCGCCGCCTGACAACTCGGGAGTTCGCCGCGGTCGCCCGGGCCGCGGCGTCGGGGGCTCAGGCGGGCAGCTTGCGGGGGCGGCAGCGGCTAGCTGCGCGCCGTTCCCCGCCCCCACAAGCTGGCCGCCTGAGCCCTCGACGCCGCGGTCCGGGCGACCCCGGCGAACTCCCGAGTTGTCAGGCGGCGGGCGGTCGAGCACGCAGCGTCGACGGCCGGAACCCGGTCACCAGCGCCGTGCCGACGATCACGATGCCGGCGCCCGCCAGCGTGTTCCAGCCCAACGGCTCGCCCAGGAACAGGTGCCCCCACAGCACGCCGAACACCGGCACGAGGAAGGTGACGGTGAGCGCCGACGCCGCGCCCTCGTCGGCCACCAGCCGGAAATACAGCAGGTACGCGATGCCGCTGCATACCACGCCCAGCGCCAGCACGGACAGCGCGATCGCCAGGCTGGGCACCGCGGCCGGCGGCGCGAAGGGCAGCAACGGCACGACCAGCAGCGTGGCGCCCCACATGCTGCCGTGCGCGTTGGCGAACGGCTCGACCTTGCGCGCCGACTTCGCGTAGTGCGTGGCGATGCCGTACGAGAACGCGGCGCCCAGGCCCAGCGCGATGGCCAGCGGCGCGCCCGCGCGCAGCGTCGACGGATCGAAGCCCACCAGCAGCGCCACGCCGACCACGCCCAGCGCCAGGCCCGACAGCGCCCGGCCGGGAAGCATCGTGCGCGTGATCGCCGCGCCGATGACGGCGGCCCAGATAGGCGCGGTCGCGTTGAGGATGGCCATCAGAGACGCCGACAGCGTGCGGGCCGCGAACGCGAACAGCAGGAAGGGCAGGGCGGAGTTGAACAGGCCCAGCACGAGGTAATGCAGGCCGTTGCGGCGCAGGTGCAGCGGCTTGCGCAACACGGCACCCACGATGGCCAGGAACAGCGCGGCGGACAGCACGCGGCCGGCGATCAGCGCGACGGGTCCCAGCACCGGCGCGCCCAGGCGCATGAACAGGAACGAGGCGCCCCAGATGGCGGACAGCGCGAGAAGGCGGACGAGGCTGGCGAGGGACATGGGGCGACGTGGTCCACGGCTTTGGGCGAAGGAGTGCATTGTCACGAAGAGCAGGCTCGCCGACGCGCCGTTTTCGGACGTGCAAGCGGCCGCCCTTGCACGGCCTGGGGGCATGCGGTTCCTCCTATCCTCGTCGTCTTCCCAAGGAGAACTGCATGGAACAACGACGACTCGGCGCCTCCGGCTTCCTGGTGCCCGCCCTCAGCCTGGGCACCGGCACCTTCGGCGGCGGCAACGATTTCTTCAAGGCGTGGGGCTCGACGGACGCCGACGGCGCGCGCCGCCTGGTCGACATCTGCCTGGAGTCGGGGCTGAACATGTTCGACAGCGCCGACATCTATTCGAAGGGCCTGGCCGAGGAGGTGCTGGGCAAGGCCATCGCCGGCCGGCGCGACCAGGTGATCGTGTCCACCAAGGCCACGTTCCGCATGGGCGACGGGCCCAACGACGTCGGCCCGTCGCGCCATCACCTGCGCGCCTCGGTGGAGGCCTCGCTCAAGCGCCTGGGCACCGACTACATCGACCTGTTCCAGCTGCACGGCTTCGACGCGAAGACGCCCATCGAGGAGACGCTCTACACGCTCGACGAGCTGGTGCGCGAAGGCAAGATCCGCTACCTGGGCGTGTCCAACTTCTCGGGCTGGCACCTGATGAAGTCGCTCTCGCTGTCGGAGAAGCACTCGCTGCAGCGCTACGTGGCGCACCAGGCCTACTACTCGCTGGTGAGCCGCGACTACGAATGGGAGCTGATGCCGCTGGGCCTCGACCAGGGCGTGTCGGCGGTGGTGTGGAGCCCGCTGGGCTGGGGCCGTCTCACCGGCAAGATCCGGCGCGGCACGGGCATCCCGGCGCAGAGTCGGCTGCACGTCACGGCCGACATGGGCCCGCCGGTGGACGAGGAGCACCTCTACAAGGTGGTGGACGCGCTCGTCGCCGTCGGCGAGGAGGTGGGCAAGACGGTGCCGCAGGTGGCGTTGAACTGGCTGCTGCAGCGTCCCACGGTGGCCAACGTGATCGTGGGCGCGCGCGACGAGAAGCAGTTGCGCGACAACCTCGGCGCGATCGGCTGGAACCTGACGGCCGACCAGGTGAAACGGCTGGACGAGGCCAGCACGGTGACGCTGCCGTATCCGTACTGGCACCAGCGCGGGTTCGGGGAGCGCAACCCGGCGCCGGTCTAGGTCGGCGTCAACGCTCGGGCGTGCAGAACATCAGCTGTGCGTCCGGCTTGCCGTGGATCGTGAAGCCGAACGTGGGGAACGCCTCGCTCTCGACCACGCGCTCGGCGTGGGACGACGGGCCGTCGGCCCATTCGAACGAGACGTTGGCCGTGCCGTCGGACAGGCGTGAGCCGAGCGCCGTGTGCACCACCGGCTGGCCGGCGGAGGCGAACGGCAGCGTCAGGCCGTCGGGGAACAGGGAACGGCTCATCGGCGATGGAATTTGATGTGGCGATGATCCATTCCGTCGTCGCCAGCACGTCTGGGCGTGGCCAAACAGGGGATGGCGCCACGCGGTTAACATGGCGCCATGGCCTGCCCGTCCACCATCGCCTCGTTCGCGCCCACGCGCGGGACGCGCGCGTGCGCCGGTTCGGTCAAAGCGAAAAAGCCGTTGCTCGTCTGACCGGGGCTGCGGTTCCGTCGTCCAGATGAGCGACGGAATCTGGCCGGCCCGCGGAAGAAAGACTCACGGAACCACCGTCCGCTTTGCGCGCTCCTCTCACACGACGGTCTTGTCCGGTCGTTGCTGAAAGGAAACCTGCGTGAGCCGCTCCATCCAATTCTCCGGGGTCTGGATCCCCCTCGTCACCCCGTTTCGCGACGGTCGCGTCGACCACGTCGCGCTGGCGGCGCTAGTCGGGCGACTGGCCGCGGCCGGCGTGGCGGGCTTCGTGGTCTGCGCCACCACGGGCGAGGCGCCGCTGCTGTCCGACGACGAGCGCGTAGCCGTGCTCGGCACGGTCAAGGCGAGCACCTCGCTGCCGCTGATCATGGGCGCGTCGGGCAACACGGCCGACGAGGTGCTGCGCCGCATCGACGCGGCGTCGTGCCACGCGCCCGCCGCGTTCATGGTGACGGCGCCGCCGTACCTGCGGCCGTCGCAGGACGCGCTGCGCGCGTTCTTCACGGCTGTCGCCGACGCGTCGCCCACGCCGCTGGTGGTCTACGACATCCCCGCGCGCACCGGCGTGCGCATCGAGCTCGACAC
>JACMOG010000943.1 GCA_014378125.1 Vitreoscilla sp.
AAGGCCGAGGCGCTCGCGCGCCGCATCGCCGACATCCATCCGGGCTGCGACGTCCGCTGCATCGAGGAGTTTGCCGACGCCGACAACTGGCCCGGCCTGCTGCCCGGCCAGGTGGACGCCGTCATCGACGCCTGCGACCAGAGCAAGGCCAAGCTCGCGCTGGCCGCATGGGCGCGCCGCACCGGCACCGCCTTCGTCACCTGTGGCGCCGCCGGCGGCAAGCGGCGCGCGGAGCAGCTCGGGATCGACGACCTGCACGCCACCACCCACGACCCGCTGCTGGCCAGCCTGCGCCAGCGCCTGCGCTCGCAGCACGGCGCGCCACGCACCGGCAAGATGGGCGTGCGCTGCGTGTTCTCGCGCGAGAGCGTGGCGCCGCCGAAGCCGGAAGAGGCGGCGTGCGACATCGGCGAAGTGCCAACCGATGCCGATGCCACGGCCGACGCCGAACCACGCGGTGCCGCCGCGGAGGTCTGGCGCGACAACACGCTCAACTGCCACGGCTATGGCTCCACGGTGGTGGTCACCGCCAGTTTCGGCATGGCCGCCGCGGGCGAGATCATCGCGCAGTTGCTGAAGTGACCCGACGCTGGCGCCTGGCGGCTGGCTTGCCGTCGCAAAGCCACCCATGATATGATTTGAGGCTCTGCCGGAAACCGGGTTGTTAGCTCAGTTGGTAGAGCAGCGGACTTTTAATCCGTAGGTCGTGGGTTCAAGTCCCGCACAACCCACCACTCTTCGTAAAATTTTTTGCTTGCATGGCTAGCAAAAAGAAAAGTAGAATCTTAGGCTGCAGTAATCGCTGATTCAGCGATGGCGGCAACCGAAATTTCGGGCTCTTAGCTCAGTTGGTAGAGCAGCGGACTCTTAATCCGTAGGTCGAGTGTTCGAGTCACTCAGGGCCCACCAAAAATTAAGTAATTAAATCAACGACTTACAGTGGAAACGCTGTAGGTCGTTTTTATTTGGGTTGTCCTGGTGCCAGTTGGGTGCCAGTTTTTCGACCGATGGGTCTGGAACAGCTTGGACTTCCATGGAATCGACCATACCGTGGTGCCAGCCCACGGAAACGGCACGTCGCCGGCCGCGCACCCCTATGCCGCGGGTCGCTACCTGTCGTCCCAACCGGGGACGTCGCTCGCATGACGTAGTCAGCGCGTCCAGCACAACCCGCTGTCGCAACCCGCGACCCGTGACCCGATCAACTCGCGTCGTGTGGTGACCGTTTCCGCGAGTATCGGCCGCGGGGCCGGCGTCGAGCGCGGCGCCGCGAGGTCGCCACCGATGATCGCAGCCTGTTCAACAAGCGCGTTCAAGTGATGCCAGCCACCAAAACGACGACAAAGAAGACGCCGAGTACGAGACCCGCCAAAACCCCGCCGAAGCTCGCCAGGCTGCCGCCAGCGACCGGCGCTGCTGCGAAGCCCGCTCGGCAACCTCGCGGTGGCGCGAAGACGGGCGGCGGGCCGATAGAAATAGCGGGAAACGAGCCGCCGTCTGTCGAGCGCGATTCCGTGGTGACGGCCATCGTTCGTTCAGATTGGCGTGCGATGTCCGAAGACTGGGAATTCCTGGAGACCACGCGCCACCGACGCGGTTGGCAGCTGGTCGCGCTGTCCTTTGGAATTGCCCCCGTCTTGGAACTCGTTAAGCAACTGCCGGAGTTGGAGCGGGAGCGGTACAAGAAGCGGTTGAGGACGGTGGCGAACAGCACGACAGACAAACGCTCTAAGACCAAACTTCAGTACGAGAAGAGTCTCACGTTTCACGAATGGCAACCTGAGTCGGACCGGCCGCACAAGAAGACGGACTTCACATTCGACGTTGTCAAGTTCGTCGATTTTTTCTCCCGCCTTCCCAACAATGCGACTGTCGACCCGGCAATGGTCGCGGCGGCTGCGGCGTTTCGTGCGCTCGACAAGGTGCCAGAGTATGTCAAGGAAGTACCGGAGCGAAATGCAAACGCCGCTGTGAAGCGTATCGAGGGGTCGTTGCTCGACCTCGTCCTTGGCCTTGCGATTCGTCACTACGGCTATGTGCCAATGGGCATCGCTGGTCTGGCTCGCAACAGCCACGAGACTAAAAATGTCTTCGAGTCGATTTCCGAGGACACCGCAGAAGTCGGGTTGAAAGTTTCCGCCAAGGTCGTTGGAAAGCGTCTTGGCGAAGCCACCGAACGGTTAATCGGTCGGCCCGAAAGAGAGCTCTTCGAAGCTGCGATCAAGAAGCAGGGAGCGTCGCCGTCCCTGGCGAAGCACAAGTAGTTGCAGCGGGGGACTTGCAGGTTGGCGCGCTTCCCACGAAGTTCGTCACCGCCGCGACGAATTCGTCTGGGCGAGGGGGGCGACCGGATTCAATCGAGTCTTCTTCAACGAAGGCCAACCGGAGCCAAAACCATGCTTACCATCTCTCCTCCCGTTCGTCGGGTCTCGCCCACCTCGAAGTGCGGCCTCGTCATGCTGAAGCGCAAGGCGAAGTTCAAGACGTTGCCGCGCAGTTCACCGGCGACCCTTGGTACCGTGGCGACCATCGCGGCGGCCAAGACCCTGGCGGTGACGAGCGCCATGTTCAAGCCGGCCATCGCGCACGCCCCCTGGCCTGCGTCGGCGACTGTCCCTGCACCCACGCCGGTGCAACAGCCGAACCAAGCTGTGCAGATCGTCCGCGTCAAGGCCCGTGAGCAGGGTTTCGGCGTTCTGCCGGAGCACGGCTTCGTGCGCCTCCCCACGATCTTGCAGGTCTACCCGATCAGCCGTGCCGGCTGGTGGGCGGGCGTCAAGGACGGCAGCAAGCCGGCCGGGGTGCTCTTGTCCGCCCGAGTGCGCGCATGGGCGGTCGAGGACATCCGCCGCCTGATCGCCGAAGCCAAACAAACGGCTTGATCCATCGCCGTCAATCCGGCGGCTGACCTTCCAACGCATCGAACGTGTCATCACTGCAAGGTGAAGCCGTCGGTGTGTCCAGGTCGGCCGTCAACCAATCTCCGAAAGGACTATCCCCATGTTTCTCTCCGCTTCCCATTTCGACCTCGGCGCCTGCCTTATCAGCCAGGCCGCGGCGAACGCCTGATCGTGGCATCGACGATGCTGCCTCGCTTCAGCAGCAGGCCCGTTCGAGACAGGTGCGCATTGACGGCCTTGAAGATGTCTTCGGCCAGATCCCTCTCCTCGAGCATATGGCGGAAGTTGAGGATCGTCGTCTCGGCGGGGATCGGCTCGCTCAGGCTCAGGCGCGCGAACGCCCGCAGTGAAGCGATCTCGTACAGCGCCTCTTCCATCGCCGGGTCGCTCAGGGCGAACCAGTTCTGCATCAGATGCACTCGCAGCATGGATTCCATCGGGTACGGCCTGCGTCCTCGGCCGGCGACCGGGTAGTGCGGCGAGATCACACCGAGCAGCGCCTTCCACAGCACCACCAGTTCCATTTCTTCAAGAAACACCTCGCGCCGTGTCTTCTTGCGCTAGCCTGCGTACTCTGCATCCGAGAAACTGATCTGGCTCATCGTGCTTGCTCCTTCCAAGTCATAACGCGCGGGTGGTGAACTCGGTGGACCTGTTCAGACCTTCCGTAGGCAAGGAACAGCGGTTGCTCATTTCCCCGGCCACCCCCTCCATCCCCTCTGCCGGGCTTGAGTCAGTGCAGCTCGACTCGGCGACTTTCCACTGCTCATGAAATTCAACAGAGCCTGAAATCAATTCTTGTGGTCGACGACAAGCGTGACCTGGCCAATTCGACGGCAACGCTGCTTGCGTTGCTCGGGTATCAGACGCGCACTGCCTACAACGGTCGGGAAGCTGTCGACGCCGCAAACGAGGAGCGTCCGGACGTTGTGTTGCTCGACCTGAACATGCCCGTGCTGGATGGTTTTGAAGCAGCACGACAAATCCGGCGTCAGCACCCAGCGCCGCCTCCACTCATCGTGGCGGTGAGCGCATTGGCCGGCCCGAAGACCGAGAGCGAGATTCGCGAGGCGGTGTTCGACCACTACGTGACGAAGCCAGCAGACCTGGCCAAGCTCCTGGAGCTCGTAGACAGACAGCCATAGCAGACCGGTTGCAGGCAGGGGCAGTTACGCGTGGGTCGTGAGCGGATCGTTCGCGACGGCAGGCGCGGGGACGCTCGCCGACCTGATCACCTCATGAATGAACTGAAGCTTGGCCACCGCCTCGCGTGGCAGCACGAACGGATAGAAATCGGGTTGGCCCATGCTGCGCGTCAGCTCGTTGAGCGCCTGCGTCAGGACGACCCATGAGTTCAGGAAGGCCAGGAACGGCTGTGCATTCGGATGATCGGGCTGCCAGAGATCGGCCGACGTGTAGGGCTCCGTCTCGATGTCGACCGACCCGGAATCCACGCCGAGACTCACGGCGGTGTCGACCGTGTCCGACATGTGCAGGTAGTGCGCCCAGGTTTCGGCCCAGTCTTCCCACGGATGCGACGTGGCATAGCTCGTGACGTAGTGAAGCCGCCAGTCGGCCGGCGGGCCGTTCTCATAGTGGCGCTTCAGTGATTTCGCGTAGTCGATCGTGTCGTCACCGAACAACTGCCGGGAGCCCTCGAGCCAAGCCGTATCGCGCACGAGCCGATCCCAATAGTAGTGGCCGATCTCGTGGCGGAAGTGTCCGAGCAGCGTGCGGTAGGACTCGTGCATCTTCGCGCGGATCTTTTCGCGCTGGGAGTCGTCGGCTTCGCCGATGTTGAGCGTGATGAGTCCCTCGTCGTGTCCGGTGAGCACCGGCGGGCAGCCTTCGACGTGTTCCAGGAAGTCGAACACGATGCCGTTGCTGCGCTCCAGGCGCGTCTCGACGGGAAGCGCCAGGGCCAGCAACTGCGACAGCAGGCGGCGTTTGGCGGTCTCCAGTCGCCGCCACAACTCGCCGTTGTGCGCAGATTCCAGATTTGGAATCGTCCTGGTCAGGCTGCACGACAGACATCGCCCCGCATACAGGTTCGCGGGCCAGTGCGCTGCGTCCGTCGAAGCGCGCGGGATGAGCCAGTTGCAGGCCGCCGCCGTTTCGAGGTTCAGGCACCTGCCAAAGGTCGGTGACTCCGACTCGCCGGCGATCACCCACAGTCCTTCGACGGGCGCCGGCTCGATGGCGACCATCGTGCGTCGGTCGGTGTCATAGCCGAGCTGGTGACCGCAGTGCAGGCAGGTCGTGTTTCGCAGAAAGACAAGTGCGCCACGGACGCAGTGATACGAGCGACTGGTCGTGGGTCCGAGCGCGACGCTGAGAGTCGTGTTCATGACGTCCCGGATGCAATGTCAGAGCGGCGACGCGGCGACCAGGTGTTCGGACAGGAACCAGACCTGCAGTTCGTTGGTGCGCACCACGTTGCTGACGAGCAGGTCATCCGTTCCGGAGTCGCCCGCATCGCTTGCCTTCTCGGCATGTTCCCGTGCCCATTTGAGGATCAGCGTGTGCGCATCGATCAGGCGCGACAACTGCACGGCGGCAGGTTCGCGTCCACGCGGCGGGCGCGGAATGCGGGTCTCCTCGGCGATGTCGGCCGCCATCGCGAGGGAGACGCCGCCCAGGATCTGGATGCGCTCGGCCAGCATGTCGACCAGTTCGACCTGCGCTTCGAAGTGGGTGTCGTAGAGCAGATGCAGCTGGTTGAAGGTCGGACCGACCACCTGCCAGTGGTGCTTCTTGTACATGTCGCGCAGCGTGATCGTGTCCGCGAGTGCCTGGTTGAGCGCCGCGATGCTGGTCTTGACGACTCCTTCCGGCAGGCCGTGAGGCATCTTGACGACGTCGCCGTACTTCTGCGTCTCCTGCGACTTGCTCTGGTCCTGTTGGTGGAGCGTGGGGGTCGTGGCGTTGTGCTGGCCGTCGACGGGACTCGCAACGGTTTTCTTCGAAATTGTCTTGGTCTTGGTCGCCATGAGAGGCTCCTTGTTGGGGCGCATCCCCGCGCAAGGCGCTCGGGCAGACACGAGGCCCGACGGGGCAAGCGGCGAACCCGGTGGCCCCGCTGAGTTTGTGACCCGGACGGTCGATCTGTCCGCCATAATTTGATCGCGCCCGCCGTCACGCTTCTTGAATGGCACTCGTTTCCCAGGAAGACGTAGATGACCGTCTCGATCCGCAACAACGTGCATGTCGAAGGTTCCGGACCCGCGATGGTGTTCGCCCATGGCTTCGGATGCGACCAGAACATGTGGCGTCTGTTGGCTCCGCGCTTCGCATCGCGGTTCAAGACGATCTCGTTCGACCAGGTCGGCAGCGGGAAGTCCGACCTGAGCGCCTACGACGCGAAGAAGTACGACTCGCTGGCGGGCTACGCGGATGACGTGCTGGAGATCATCGATGAGTTCGCGGACGGCCCGGTCCTGTTCGTGGGGCATTCGGTCGGCGCCATGGTCGGCTTGCTCGCCAGCCTCAAGTCGCCGCATCTCTTCGCCGGCCACCTGATGGTCGGCCCGTCGCCTTGCTACGTGAACGACGGCGACTATCAAGGCGGGTTCGCGCGCGCCGACATCGATGGCCTGCTGGAGATGCTCGAATCGAACTATCTCGGCTGGTCGAGCAACATGGCGCCCGCGATCATGGGGGCGCCAGATCAGCCGGAGCTGGCGGTCGAACTGACGAACAGCTTCTGCCGCACCGACCCGGAGATCGCGAAGCAGTTCGCGCGCGTCACCTTCCTGTCGGACAACCGCAAGGACCTGCCGCGGGTGACGACGCCCACGCTCATCCTCCAGTCGGAGGAAGACATCATCGCGCCGCTGTCGGTGGGCGAGTATCTCCACGACACCATTCCGAACAGCATGCTGCGCGTCGTCGAGAACGTGGGCCACTGCCCGCACCTCAGCGCACCGAGTGCCAGCGCGGATGCGATGGACGAGTTCCTGGCGTCGCTCGGGCATTGACGATGCCGGAGGCACTTCCAGCGCTGCCAAGCGCCGACCAGCTCTTCGACGAGTTTCCGTGCGGGCTGCTGGTCACCTCGCTGCGGGGCACGATCCTGAAGGTGAACCGCACGTTCTGCCACTGGGTCGGCTGGAGCAGCGAAGAGCTGGTGGAGCGCAAGAAGCTGCAGGAACTGTTCACCATGGGCGGTCGCATCTTTCACCAGACCCACTGGGTGCCGACGCTGCAGATGCAGGGATCGCTCGCCGAGGTGAAGTTCGAGGTGCTCCACAGGGATGGCCGCAAGCTGCCCATGATGCTCAACGCCACCCGGCGAAGCGCGGGCGCATCGGGCTATGACGAGATCACGCTCACGATCGCCGCGGAGCGCAACAAGTACGAGCAGGAGCTGCTCTCCGCGCGCCAGCGTGCCGATGCGCTCGTCACCCAGGAGCGCGCTGCCCAGCGCAACCTGCAGGCTGCGCAATCGCGATTGCTGCAGGCGGTGCGTGTCGGGGCGTTGTTCCTTTGGGACGTCGATCCGGCGACGGGCCTGCGTCGCTACGACCCGGAGATCTCGCGACTGTTGGGCTACGCGACGCCACGGCAAGTCGACGACGCGCTGTTCCAGAGTTTCGTGATGGCGGCGGATGCGGAGGCAGAAGCCGCGGCGTTTCATCAGGCTCTGCGAGAGCCCGAGCGCGTGCATACCTGGAGCTATCGCATCGACGGCGTGGACGGCATGCGTCGCATGGTCACCGCGTCGGGGCAGGCCTTTCTGGATGACGACGGCGCCTTGTCGGAATTCGTCGGCGTGCTGACCGACATCACCGAATCGACGCGACTCCGGCTGGCCGCGGAGGATCGTGCCCTGTTCGCGGAACAGATGGTGGGCATCGTCAGCCACGACCTGCGCAATCCGCTGTCTGCCATCCTGACCGGCGCGACGGTCATGGGCCTGGGCAACGACCTGCCGGAAATGAAGGCCAAGGCACTGGCTCGCGTCGTCAGTTCGACGCAGCGTGCGCGCCGCCTCATCGACGAGCTTCTCGACTTCACCCTGGCCCGCGTCGGGCGCGGACTGGCCGTGTCGGTCCAGCCCATCGACCTCCACCAGCTGGTCGCGAAGATCGTCGATGAACTCGCCCCGGCGTTCCCCGGCCGGGTACTGAAGCATCGGGAGATCGGCAGCGGTTCGTGTGCCGCGGATCCAGACCGGATCGCCCAACTCGTCGGAAACCTCGTCGGCAACGCGATGACCTACGGGGCTCCGAGCGAGGCGGTGACGGTGACGAGTGGCCTCGCCGCGTCGGTCGCCACGATCGCGGTGCACAACCAGGGGGAGCCGATTCCCGCGCACTTGCTGGCATCGATCTTCGAACCGATGGTGCGCGGCGTGGCGGAAAACAGTCCGGCGCGAAGCGTGGGCCTGGGACTGTTCATCGTGCAGGCCATCGCCACGGCCCACGCCGGCCAGGTCACGGTCGTCTCGACCCTGCAGGACGGGACGACGTTCGAGTTCAGTTTTCCCGCACGACGCGACTAGCCGCTGCATCCCACGTACGAACAGCCTGCTTCAACAGGATTCATCGAAGCGATCCATGTCAAACGCCCCGCAAGACACCCCCGCGAGCAGGCGCGACACGCCCGCCAGGCCCCGGCTGAACCTGGCTCGGCTGGATGTCCGGATCGGGCTCGCGTTGGGCAGCCTCATGCTGGTCCTGGCGCTGGTGCTCGCCTACGTTCTTTCGATGGCCGCGGAGCGCCAGATCCTGCGGCTCAGCGCGGGCAATCTGGAAAGTCTTTCGGATCAGATGGTGCGCGAACTCGCCGACGGCATGGATCGGTTCGCGCGGGATATCCAGACGGAAAGCGCTCGCGAGACTTTCAGGACGCCCGGCAGCAGTCCGTCGTCGATGCGCGCGGCACTCGATCAGTTCAAGGCGATCAATCCGGAGTTCGCCTGGGTGGCGGTGGTGGATGCCAGCAATGGGCGGGTCATCGCCGCCACGCAGGGCCTATTCGAAGGCGGATCGATCCGCGACCGGCCGGTCTTCGCCCAGGGCTTGAAGGGGGCGTTCGTGGGCGATGTGCACGAGGCCGTTCGCCTGGGCGAGTTGATGCCGAAGCCGGAGGACGGCGAGCCCAGACGCTTCCTCGACGCCTCCGCGCCCATCAGGGATGGCTCCGGCAAGGTGACACGGGTACTCGCCGCGCACATCGCGTGGCAGTGGACCGGCGACTTGCGGGCGAGGATCTTCGGGCCCTTGCGCGCTCGACGCGGCGTCGAGGCATTCCTCGTCGACACCCAAGGCAAGGTCGTCCTGGCAGGGGGCCCCTCGACGCCGACCGGCGCCAACCTGGCGACGGTGTCCGAGCGTGTCGGCCAGCCCACGGCGCGTCTGGTCTGGGATGACGGACGCGACTACCTGACCTATGTCGTCGCAACCAATCCGCAAGGCCAGTTTCCGGGCTTTGGCTGGAAGGTGGTCACGCGGCAGTCTTTCGAAGCCGCGTTCGGGCCGGTGCGCCGCCTGCAGTGGGCCTTCTTTGCAGGCGCCGTGGTGCTGGGGCTGCTGGCGGCGTTCCTCGCCTGGTGGATCTCGGCCACGCTCGTGCGGCCTGTCAGGAAGCTCGCCGACCTGGCACTGCGCGCGGCCGACGATGCCTCGCTCAGTTCGATCATGTCTGACGAGAGTCTCGAGGAGGTGTCTGCCGTTCGAGGACTGATGCAAAAGCTCTCTCACGTCGCGCGAACCCAGACGGAAGAAAAGGAATCGAGCGTGCGGCAATTCGCCGCGCTCGCGCATTCGTTGCCGCAAATCGTCTGGCAAGCGGACATTGCCGGCGTGGTCAGCTATGTCAACAAGGATTGGATCAGTCCCACGCCAGGCCACGCGTTCGACGCAGTGACGATGGCCCGGCTCGTCGTCGACGAGGATCGCGACACGTTCATCGCCGCCTGGTCGGACAGCATCGGAACGGGCGCCGATCTCGACGTGCGCTGCCGGCTGAAGCTGCTGGACGCCGAGGATCCACGTTGGTGCGACATGAAGGCGTCGTTGGTAGGGCCGCCGGGTGCCTCGACGAGCCGATGGATCGGAACGATCTTCGACGTCCACGAATTGGTCATTCGCGCCAAGCAGATGGAACGCACGCTGCAGGATGAACGCCGGGCGAAGGAGGAGTTGGAGCGGCTCATCAAGCAACGCGACCAGTTCCTTCGCATGGTGTCGCATGAATTGAGGTCTCCGTTGAGCGCGATCAGCGGCTGGTCGGAAATCCTGTTGAAGAAGTCGGCCGCCGATCCTCTCGTGCTGCAGGCCGCCACGGTGATCAGGCGCAACGCGCAGCTTCAGAACGGGCTGATCAACGACCTCCTGGACATGAACGCGGTGGCGGCGGGCAGGCTCGTGCTGGATCGCGCGGCCGTCGATCTGGCCGACATCGCGCGCGACACCGTCGATGCGCTCCGCGCGGAGGCGCAGCGAAGAGGCGTCGCCCTGGAATACACCGGGCAATCCAATCTGCGCGTGAACGGCGACGGCAAGCGCCTGGCGCAGATCATCGCAAACCTGGTCGGCAACGCTCTCAAGTTCACGGAGTCGGGTGGCCGGGTCGACGTGACGTCACGTGGCCTCGGTGACCTTGTCGTCGTGAAAGTCGTCGATACGGGCCGCGGCATTTCGCCGCAATTCATCTCGAAGGTGTTCGAGGGGCTGCAGCAGGAAGACGCCTCCACGACGCGAAGGAAGGGTGGCCTCGGCGTCGGCTTGGCAATGGCAAAGGGCTTGACGGAACTGCACGGGGGGTCGATCTCCGCGATCAGTGCGGGTGTCGACCAGGGCTCGACCTTCGAAGTCGCCTTCCCCGCGCTCGCCCAGGGTGCTTCCCTGCCGAGTGCAAAGAAGCTGCAGGACGAGGGCAGTAGCGACAGTCTCGCCGGACTTCGCGTGCTGTTGGTGGACGACGAGGACGATGCTCGCGAAGTCGCCGAGGTCGCGCTCACGACATTGGGGGCCCATGTGCGCGCCGTCGCATCGGGCGCGGAAGTGTTGGCGTTGCTGGGCGCCGAGCACTTCGACATCCTGGTCTCGGATATCGGCATGCCGGAGTTCGACGGCATCGCCCTGATCTCGGAAATCCGGACGCGATTTCGAAGCATCGCAGGCGACCTTCCCGCCGTCGCCTTGACCGCATTCGCGATGGAGGCGGACCGCCAGGTCGCGCTGGCCGCCGGTTTCGACGACTACGTCGCCAAGCCGATATCTCTCACCACGCTGGCCGGCGCCATCGGACGAGCCCTGAAGAAACGCGTTTCGCAAGGCGTTTGATCGTCACTGCTGGGCGTCGCGGGGTCAGTCACGACTGACCCAGCGCGCCCAGCAGACCGGCACCCCGCAAACCGACACCCCCAAATACGACGCCCCCCGCAATCCGGCGATGAACCTTTTCCTGCGGCCGGGCGATCACCCACGCACCGGCATCCACACGCGGTCGACATACTCCCGCACCGTCCGATCCGACGAGAACTCCCCCATGGCCGCGATGTTGGCCACCACGCATTCGGTCCAGCGGGCCGGCGTGCCGAACAGCGTGTCGACCCGCGCCTGCGCCTGCACGTAGTCGCCGAAGTCGGCCATCAGCAGGTAGCCGTCGCGGCGCTGCAGTTCGTCGGTGATGTGGCGGTAGCGTTGCGGGTCGCAGGGCGAGAACTCGCCGCTGGCGATGGACGCGACGGCGCGGGCGAGCGCCGGGTCGCGCTGGATGTACCGGGACGGTTCGTAGCCTTCCGCCTTGAGGGCCTCGACGGCGTCGGCGCGCAGGCCGAAGACGAAAATGTTGTCCTCGCCCATCGCCTTCGCCATCTCGATGTTGGCGCCGTCCCAGGTGCCGATGGTGAGCGCGCCGTTGAGGGCGAACTTCATGTTGCCGCTGCCCGAGGCCTCGGTGCCGGCCGTGGAGATCTGCTGGCTCAGGTCGGCCGCCGGCATCAGCGCCTCGGCCAGGCCCACGCCGTAGTCGGGCAGGAACACGAGCTTCAGGCGCTCGCTGGTGCGCGGGTCGCTGTCGATCATGGGCGCGATGTCGTGGGCCAGCCGGATGATGAGCTTGGCCTGGTAGTAGGCAGACGCGGCCTTTACGCTGCCGTTCGCGGTGCTTGGGGCCTAGAGCGACTGAAACGCGCGGATTGCCGTCGGTGCGCACCGAAAAGCGGCACGATTTGGCGGCCGGACGCTGACCGGCCCTCAACCCCCGCCCCCGGCGCGTCGATATCCCATCGAACGGCGCTCCCTTTCCAGGGCGCGGCGTCGCCGTGCGCCGCGGCAAGCTGGATCGGCGATCTCGATGAAGACCTTCTTTCGCCACCTCCGCATCGGACACCGCCTCGTGCTGTGCTTCTCGCTGATCCTCCTGCTGATGATCGCGGGCGCATGGCTGGCCGTCTCCAGCTCGCGCCACTCGCGTGAGGCGCTGCTGCAGTTGGTGGAGCAGTCCAGCGCTCGCCAGGCCGATATCCGCAGCATGCGGGCGATGCTGGAGCGCGAGGATCGCGTGGCGCAGCGCCTGGGCCTCGTGAACTCCATCGAGGAGGCCAGGAGCGACATGCAGGACATCGTGCTGGACGTTACCGCGTACCGCGCCGTGGCGCGGCGCTTCGACGCCAGCGCCGCCTCGGTGGAAGAGAAGACGCAGGTCGAGCAGATCGAAGCGTGGGATCGCTCGCTGGCGCCGACGTTCGCGGCCGCCCAGGCCAGCGTCGACGGCTACAACCCCGGCATGGCGGCGCGCGCGCTCAACCGCGAGGTGGCGCCCGTGCACGCCGCGTGGCTGCGCGCGCTCGACGAGCTCACGCAGCTGCAGAACCAGCGCATCGCCGCCGAGATCCAGGGCCTCAGCCAGCGCGCCGCGCGCATCGATGCCGTCATCGGCGCGGTGGCCGTGCTCGCCTCGCTGCTGGCGGCCTTCGTGGGCTGGCGACTCACGCTCAGCATCACGCGGCCGCTGCGCCAGGCGGTGGACTTCGCCGCGGCGGTGGGCAGCGGCCAGCTGGACGCGCCGCTTCCGCGCAGCTCCGACGACGAGTGCGGCATGCTGCTGCTGGCCCTGAAGAACATGGCCACGCAGCTGCACCAGGCCAACGACCGCATGCAGCGGCTGGCGATCGAGGACGGCCTCACCGGCGCGTTCAACCGGCGCCATTTCGACGCCGTGCTGCAGGTGGAACACGAGCGCGCGCGCCGCGCCGCGCGCCACGCGGGCGGCGGAACGCCCGACATCGCCGCGCACCTGGCGCTGCTGCTGATCGACGTCGACCACTTCAAGAGCTTCAACGACCGCTTCGGCCATCCCGCGGGCGACGCGTGCCTGCGCGCGGTGGTGGGCGCGGTGCGCGAGGCCGGGCTGCGCCCCGGCGACTTCGTGGCCCGCTACGGCGGCGAGGAATTCGTGGTGGTGCTGCCGGCCTGCGACCTCGACGGCGCGGCCCGCGTGGCCGAGCGCGTGCGGCTGCAGGTGGAGGCGCTGCACACGCGGCCCGACTCGCCCCTGGTGGCGCCGGTGTCGGTCAGCGTGGGCCTGGCGGCCCTGTGCGACGCCCGCGATTCGACGCCGGCCGACCTCTTGCGCGCGGCCGACCAGGCCATGTACGACGCCAAGCACGGTGGGCGCAACCAGGTGCGCCAGCGCGCGCTGGAGTGCTGTGCGACGGCGCCCGTCGCGCCCTGACTACTCGTCGCTGGGCTCGCGCAGCACGTCGAACAGGTGCCCCATGCGATGCGCCTTGGTGTCGAGGTAGGCGCCGTTCTTGCGATTGCGTCCCACCTGCAGCGGCACCCGCTCGCTGATGACGGTGCCGTGCGCCTCGAGGCTGGCGATCTTGGTGGGGTTGTTGGTCATCAGCCGCACGTCCGCGGCTCCCAGCTCGCGCAGCATGGCCGCGGCGATGCCGTAGTCGCGCGCATCCGCCGGAAGGCCCAGCAGGCGGTTGGCGTCCAGCGTGTCGGCGCCTTGCTCCTGCAGCGCGTAGGCGCGGATCTTGTTCAGCAGGCCGATGCCGCGGCCTTCCTGGCGCAGGTACAGCACGATGCCGCGGCCTTCCTTGGCGATGGCCTGCAGCGCGCCGCGCAGTTGCGGGCCGCAGTCGCAGTGGCAGCTGCCGAACGCGTCGCCGGTGAGGCACTCGGAATGCATGCGCGTGAGCACCGGCGGCGGCGAGAAGACGTCGCCCAGGCACAACGCCGCGTGTTCGAGCCCCGTGGCCAGGTCCTTGAACCCGTGCATCTGGAAGTCGCCGTAGGCGGTGTTGAGCAGGCAGGAAGCGCGTTCGAGGGAGAAGGACATGCGAGCCTGGAGTTGAGACGCGATTTTAGTCGCCCGGGAAAGTCCCCTCGGGCACGCGGTTCCCGCCAACCCTTTTGGGGGAACACAAAACCGCCGTCCGAGCCCAGAATCGCGGGATCGGGCCCGCTTCGAGGCTCGCGGAGGGTGGCGCATCGCGCCACGACACGATGACGCTGCCGAATCGCAAGATCCTGCTGGTCGACGACCACCCGCTCTATCACGAGGGCCTGGCCAGCGCGCTGCGGCATGCCGGCGGCGGCCTGGCCCTGGTCAGCGCCGAGACGGTGGAGGACGGCCTGGCCCGCGCAACTGCCGACGCCGACATCGAGCTCGTGCTGCTGGACCTGGTGTTGCCCAACTCCAGCGGCCTCGAGGCCATCACCCGCTTCGGCGCGGCGCTGCCGCTGCTGCCGCGCGTGCTGGTGTCGGGCCGGCTCGACGCGGGCGTCATCGAGACGGCGCGCCGCCACGGCGCCTCGGGCTTCATCGCCAAGTCGTGGCCGCTGGCGCGCATCGTGGCCAGCATCGAGAGCGTGCTCGCGGGCGGCGTCGACTTCAGCATGCTGGTGGCGCTGCGCGCCGCCGAGAAGGCGCCGTCCGAGCTCTCGCAGCGCCAGTGCGCGGTGCTCGACATGCTGGCGCGCGGCAAGTCCAACAAGGAGATGGCGCGCAGCCTGCAGATCGCCGAGCGCACCGTGCGCGCGCACCTCACGGGCCTGTTCCACGCGCTGGGCGCGTCGTCGCGCGTGCAGGCGCTGCTGCAGGCGCAGCGCCGGGGGCTGATCGAGTCGGCCGACCTGACGGCGGACCTCGACGGGCAGTCGGCGTGAGCGCCGTCGTCGCGGCCTTGCCTGTGGCTGGGGCGCCCGTGCCCGACGCCGCGAACGACGCGCTCGAACGCGAGATCGACCTGGCCTGCGTGCGCACGCTGTTCCGCCAGATTCCCAACTCGTTCGTGGCCGCGATGGTGGTGACGGCCTACATGGCGGCCACGCTGCACGGCAAGGTGCCGGCCGCGTGGCTCGGTGGCTGGCTGGGCCTGCAGGCGCTGGCGCAGGGGCATCGCGGCTGGGTGTTCTTCGCGTATCGCCGCGCCGCGGTGGACGTCGACAACGCACGCCGGTGGGCGCGCCGCTACGCTGCCTACATGGCGTTCGCCGGCGCGGTGTGGGCCGTGGCCGCGGCGCTGTTCCTGGACGACCGCCAGCCGCTGGCCATCGCGTTCACGTTGTGCGGGCTGTACGGCATCACGGGCGGCTCGGTATCCGGCAACGCGTATTTCCGGCCCGCGGTGCTGTGGTTCATCTGGCCCGTGTTCATCACGGTGCTGGTGCGGCTGGCGGCGGAAGGGCGCGGCGACTTCCTCGCGCTGGGCCTCGCCTCGGCGGCCTATGCCGGCATCCCCCCGCTGTTCTGCCGCGGCCAGAGTGCGAGCATCCGCGAGTCGCTGCGCGTGCGCTTCGAGAACCGCGAGCTGCTGGTGAAGCTGGCCGCGCAGACCGCCGCTGCGGAGTCGGCGCGGGCACAGGCCGAGCAGGCCAACCTGGCCAAGAGCCAGTTTCTCGCGGCCGCCAGCCACGACCTGCGCCAGCCGCTGCACGCGCTGGGCCTGTTCTCGGCCTCGTTGCACGGGCTGGTGCTGGACGAGCGAGCGCAGCAGGCCGTGGCCAGCATCCAGACCAACATCGACGCGCTGGAAGACATGTTCAACGTGATCCTCGACGTGTCCAGGCTCGACGCCGGCGTGGTGGAGGTCCGGCTGGCGCCCCAGCCGATGCAACCGTTGCTGGACAAGGTGGTGCGCCAGTTGCAGCCGCTGGCGGATGCCAAGGGGCTGGCGCTGGCCGCCGTGCCCACCGAGGCTTGGGCTCTCACCGACCTGACGCTGCTGCAGCGCGTGCTGGGCAACCTGGTGAGCAACGCGTTGCGCTACACCGAGCGCGGCGGCGTGCTGCTGGCGGTACGCCGCGACGTCGACGCGTCCGGGGAGCCTGGCTGGCGCATCGAGTGCCGCGACAGCGGCGTGGGCATCGCCGTGGCCGACCAGTCGCGCGTGTTCGACGAGTTCGTGCAGCTGCACAACCCGCAGCGCGATCGCCGCCAGGGCCTCGGCCTGGGGCTGGCCATCGCGCGTCGCATCGGACGCCTGGTGGGCGGCGAGCTGGGCCTGCGCTCGCGGCCCGGCGCCGGCTCGGTGTTCCACCTGCGCGTGCCCGCCGCGCACGCGCGGGCGCTCGAGGCGCAGCCGGTGCCCGTGCCCCTGCTCGCGGGCGACGACCTGCTGCAGGGCCGCGTGGTGTTGGTGATCGACGACGAGGCGTCCATCCGCGAGGGCGTGGCCATGCTGCTGGAGCAGTGGGGCTGCGTGGTGCACGCGGCGGCCGATGCCGACGCGGCGCTGGCGCTTTCTCCGAGCCTGCCCGTGCTCGACCTGGTGCTGGCCGACCTGCGGCTGCCCGGCTCGCATGACGGCATCGGCGCCGTGGCCGCGTTGCGGGCCCTGCGGGGCGCGCCGGTGCTGGCCTGCCTGGTCACCGGCGAGTCGCACGCGGCCTCGCTGCAGGCGGCGCGCGACAGCGGGCTCACGCTGCTGCACAAGCCGGTGCGCGCGGCGCAGCTGCGGGCTGCTTTCAACCAACTGGTGGCCCGGTCGCTCGAATAGTGGCGTCAGGTCAACGCGTGACCCCTGGCCGTTGGCTGCGTCAGGTCAAGGCCTGACCCGGAAGATCGGCGGCTGGATATGCGACAGTAGTGGCCTCGAATTCCGTTCCCCCTGCGCGACCGCACCACGCGCGAACGATCCGCACATGCCCCACACCGAACTCATCGCCGACGTCTTCGCGGCGTTCTCCGCCGAAGGCACCGCCTTCCCGACCATGACGCTGCGCGGCGGCGACGCCATCGACCTCGACAAGCCGGCGCCGCCGTTCGACGTCCTGGTCGACGCGGTTTCCGACGAATACCTCGAAGCGCACCCTTGGGGCAGCGGCTACCTCGACGCCACGTCGTGGCGCCACTACCTGCCGTTCATGATGGAGTACGCGCTGCGCCACATCAGCGAGAGCAGCGACGTCACCGACGCGCTGCTCACGTCGTTCCGTCCGCCCGATCGCGACCCGCCGCGCCTGGGCTCGCTCAGCAAGCCGCAGGAGACCGCGGTGCTGCGCTTCCTCGACGTGCTGGCCTACAGCGAGTTGTCCGCCAGCACGGAGCTGGCAGCGCTGGTGCTGTCGGAGTGGTGGACGCCCGGAGCTATTCCGAAGGCCCTCGACGACTGAAGGCGGAGGGGTCTGGCATCTCCTCGAATCGCGTACGGCGATTCGGCTGCCGGCAATCACATGGCGCGATCCG
>JACMOG010000944.1 GCA_014378125.1 Vitreoscilla sp.
ACGGCATCGCGCTGGAGCCACTGCTCGACAAGCGCGTGATCGGCCTGCGCCGCCCGGAGACCGCGTCGCGCGTGCGCAGCAACACGAAGAAGGAATTCCCCGAGGGCATTCCGGCCTATGGCGCCGACGCGCTGCGCTTCACCTTCGCGGCGCTCGCCACGCTGGGCCGCAACATCGCGTTCGACTCCAAGCGCTGCGAGGGCTATCGCAACTTCTGCAACAAGCTCTGGAACGCCACCAAGTTCGTGCTGATGAACTGCGAGGGCCAGGACTGCGGCCTGATCGAGGGCGACAAGACGGCATGCCCCCCGGGGTACAACACGTTCAGCCAGGCCGACCGCTGGATCACCAGCCAGTTGCAGCGCGCCGAGGCCGCCGTGGCCCAGGGCTTCGCCGAGTATCGCCTCGACAACGTCGCCAACGCCATCTACCAGTTCGTGTGGACGGAATACTGCGACTGGTATCTGGAGATCGCCAAGGCCCAGCTGGCCGACGCCAAGGCCACCGGCGACGAGTCGCGCGCGCGCGCCACGCGCCGCACGCTGGTGCGCACGCTCGAGACCGTGCTGCGCCTGATGCACCCGGTGACCCCGTTCGTGACCGCCGAGCTGTGGGAGACCGTGGCCCCGATCGCCGGCCGCGCGCCCGCCGCGGGGCAGACCATCGCCACCGCGCCCTATCCCCTGGCGCAGCTCGATCGCGTGGACGAGGCCGCCTGCGCCTGGGTGGATCGCCTGAAGGCGCTCGTGGGCGCGTGCCGCAGCGTGCGCAAGCAGATGAACCTGTCCGACGCCGAGCGCATGCCACTGCTGACGCACGGCGACGCCGAGTTCGTCGAGCAGGCCACGCCGCTGCTCAAGGCCCTGGCCAAGGTGAGCGAGGTGCGCGTGATCGCCGACGAGGCCGCGTTCGTCGAGGCCACCAGGCAACTGCCGGTGGCCGCGGACGGCGGCGTGCGCCTGGCACTGCACGTGGAGATCGACGTGGGCGCCGAGCGCGAGCGCCTGGCCAAGGAGATCACGCGCCTGGAGGGCGAGATCGAGAAGGCCCACAAGCAGCTGGGCAACGAGAACTTCGTGTCGCGCGCCAAGCCGGAGGTGGTGGGGCAGATGCGCGAGCGCTTGGCCGGCTTCGTGGAGACCGTGGCGCGCATGAAGGCGCAGCGGGAGCAGTTGGGCGGTTGACGGAGGGGTCTGGCATCTCCGCCGTACCCGGCGGCAATGCCACACCCCTTCAGCGCCTGCGCATGAAGTGGATGTACTCGCCGCCGTCCTGCGACTGCTCCAGCAACTCGTTGCCGGTCTGCCGCGCAAACGCCTGGAAGTCGCGCGTGGAGCTGGGGTCGGTGGCGACGACCTTCAGGATCTCGTTCGTCTGCATCTCGGCCAACGCCTTCTTGGCCTTCAATATGGGCAGCGGACAATTGAGGCCGCGCGTATCGATTTCCTTGTGGGCTTGCATGGGTTGACCTCGTGAACGTCGCTCATTCTATGTCGCGTCCGGCGCGGGATCCCGCTGGGCGGCACGCTCCTCGAACGACATGAACTTCGGCTCGTAGCCGCGCGACGTCAGCCACTCGGCCACCGCATAGCCCGTGCCGGCCGGCCAGCACACGATGTCGCCCGGCGCGAACATCTTGTGTTCGGCAAGCTCGGGCGACAGCTTGACCCGGCCGTGGGCCACCACGTGGTACGCGATGATGACCTGGTTCATGCGCTGGAAGTCCCAAACGCCCACCAGCTTGACCGACTCGACGGCGAGCGAGGTCTCTTCCAGCACCTCGCGGGCGATGCCCTCCTCGGGCGTCACGCCGGCCTCCATGAAGCCGGTGATCAGCGCGAACATGCGGCCCGGCCAGGCCGCGTTGCGCGCCAGCAGCACCTTGCCGTCCTGGTCGGAGCACTCGACGATGGCGGCCAGCACCGGCGTCGGGTTGTTCCAGTGCGTGAAGCCGCAATGAGCACAGCGCAGGCGCTCCTTCGGGCCGCCGCCCTCGTCCTGCGTGACGAACGCCAGCGCGTTGGCGCACTGAGGGCAGTAGCGCCACTGAGTGGGCCCCGTCATGCCGGGAACACCCCGGTGGACAGGTAGCGGTCGCCGCGGTCGCACACCACGAACACGATGGTGGCGTTCTCGAGGCGCTGCGCGACCTGCAGCGCCACCCAGCACGCCCCGGCGGCGGAGATGCCCGCGAAGAGGCCCTCCTCGCGCGCGAGGCGGCGCGCCATGTCTTCCGCGTCGTCCTGGCTCACCAGGATGAGCTCGTCCACGCGCGACGGTTCGTAGATCTTGGGCTGGTAGGCCTCGGGCCACTTGCGGATGCCCGGGATGCGCGAGCCCTCGGCCGGCTGTGCGCCGAGGATGCGCACCGCCGGGTTCTTTTCCTTGAGGAAGCGCGACACGCCCGTGATGGTGCCCGTGGTGCCCATGGCGCTCACGAAGTGGGTGACCTGGCCGTCGGTGTCGGCCCAGATCTCGGGGCCCGTGGTCTCGTAGTGGATGCGCGGGTTGTCGGGATTGGCGAACTGGTCGAGCACCAGGCCCTTGCCGTCGACCTGCATCTGCAGCGCGAGATCGCGCGCGTATTCCATGCCGCCGGACTTGGGCGTGAGGATCAGGTCGGCGCCGTAGGCCTTCATGGTCTGCACGCGCTCGATGGACAGGTCCTCCGGCATGATCAGCACCATGCGGTAGCCCTTGATGGCCGCGGCCATGGCCAGCGCGATGCCCGTGTTGCCCGAGGTGGCCTCGATCAGCGTGTCGCCCGGCTTGATCTGGCCGCGCTCCTCGGCGCCGCGGATCATCGAGATGGCTGGCCGATCCTTCACCGAGCCGGCCGGGTTGTTGCCCTCCAGCTTGCCCAGGATCACGTTGCCGCGCGCCGCCACCTCCGCGCCGATGACGCGCTGCAGGCGCACCAGCGGGGTGTGACCGATGGCGTCTTCGAGGGTCTTGTACGTCGGCATGGGCGCGGTGTCTTCCGAGTGGACGAAGCTGGACAGTGAAACAGGTGCAGCCATTGTCGCAGCGCGATCCCGACCTCGCCTTCGGCATGTGATAATCCGCCCCCTGCGCAAGCTCTTGCGCAATGCCTCGGTGGTGTAATCGGTAGCCACGCCAGACTCAAAATCTGGTCTCGAAAGGGGTGTCGGTTCGAGTCCGACCCGAGGCACCATCCCGACGACGTTCCCCGAATCCACGGCTTGCAGCTTCACGGCGCGCAAGCCGTTGTTCGTTGCGCGAGCCGCTGCCGAATGGTTTGGACGAATGTTTCCGGATGTGACCATGGTCCACCACTTGCCGATCCTTGGACAAGACGTCCATTCAGGATCCCCATGCTCGACCAGCCGCTTTGCACGTTCGGCGCCTCCCCCAGCGGCAGCGGATCGGCCGCGTTCGATGCCCACGCGCTGCAGCGGTTGTTCGATGACGACGACGTCGCGCCGCGCGCGCCGGATGTCGTCGTCGTCCTGGCCGATGCGGGCATCGTTCTCGCCAACCCTCGCCGCGGCGCACGCGAAGGCGTCACAGCACCCGGCGATCCGCTGCGTCAGCACATCGAGCGGCTGAAGCTGGGCGACCAGGCCGCGTTCGGCGCCCTGCACCGGGCCTGCGCCACGCGCGTCCGTGCCTACGTCCTGCGCATCGTCAAGCGCAACGAGCTGGCCGACGAGGTGGCATCCAACGTGTTCATGCAGGTCTGGCGCGAAGCCGCCCAGTTCGATCCCGCGCGCGGCTGTACCTTCGCATGGATCAGCACGATCGCCCGCAGCCGATCGCTCGACCTGCTGCGCCAGGTGGCGACGCGCCGGCGCCACGAGGAGCAGCTGGACGAATCGGATCCGGAAGGCACGGCGGATCCGGCCGCCGGGCCGCACGACCTGCTGCAGTCGGTGCGGCTGCGCAAGGCGCTGAACGCAGGCCTGGCCCGGCTGACTCCGGCGCAGCGGCACGTCTTGCGGCTGACCTTCTTCGAAGGACTCAGCCACGAAGAAGTTGCCGCAACCGCGTCGCTGCCGCTGGGGACTGTGAAGTCGCATGCGCGCCGCGGGCTGGCCGCCTTGCGAACGAACGCCGCGATCGTGTCGATGGGTGCCTGAGACGGCTTCAGGCTTCGAAGCGGACGAGGCAGGCCTCGCCTCTGTGCGTCAGCTCATGGCCGCGGACCTCGTCGAGCGACACGAGCCCGAGATCGCGGAGCAACGCCACCTCGGCCATGAGCGCCGACAAGGCGCGGCCGGTTTCCCAGACGCGCAGGCCGCCGTCGCAGCGGCGCAGGAGAATCAACTGGTTTCTTGTGAGGGACTGGATCATCGTGGAGAAGACTACGAGCCAGTCCGGCGGGCGGATTCCTCGACCGTGGACACAGCCGCTCGAGGCCGCGCTCGCAACCGCGCGGCGCCCCGTGGCACACTGGGCCACCGACCGCTCCGTTCCGCCAATGCAAGCACCCCCACCCATCACTCGCGCGCTGCTGATCGCCTGCACCGTGTTTCTTTTCGCTGCGCAGATCCCGTCGCTGGCCTTGCTGATGGGCCAGTGGCTCACGCTGCATCCGGCCCTGTCCGGCTTCTGGCCCTGGCAGGTGGTGACCTATCCGCTCGTCAACGGCGACGTGCTGAGCTGGCTGTTCAACATGATGATGATCTACTACTTCGGCACGGAGCTGGAGGGCATCTGGGGCGAACGGCGGTCCATCCAGTTCGTGCTGGCCAGCGTGCTGGTGGGCGCGGCCGTGTACCTGGTGGCGTCGTTGCTGCCGCCGCTGCTGGGCTGGGCCATGCCCACTTCGGTCATGTTCGATTCCTCGGTCATCACGATGGGCTTGCTGGTGGCGGTGGGCATCCTGTTTCCGCAGCGCACGATCCGCCTGTACTTCGTCGTCGAGGTGACGCAGCGTATCGCCTCCTGGGTCGGCATCGGCATCATCGTGTTCATCGCCCTGGGCCGATTCGCCAATGGCTCCGGCCCCTGGGCGTCCAGCCTGGGCATCCTGGGCGGCGCCCTCGGCGGCTACCTGATGCTGCTGTACTGGCGCTGGCGCCCGCCGTCGTTCCGGCGCAAGAAGCCGCCGTCGCACATCCGCCGCGTGCACTAAGGTCCGGCCAGTCCTTCGCGGATCGTCGGCCGGCGCAGCACCAGGCGCAGTTCGCGCTTCATGCGCGCGTTCGACAGCCGGCGCGACTCGTTGAGGAAGCTCCACTGCGCGGCGCTGAAGTGCTCGCCCGCCTGGGCGCGCGTCACGCGCGCGGGGCGCGGCAGGCCGCTCAGGTCGGCCACCAGGTCGTAGTAGTCGCCGGTCTTCAGGTCGGTGTCGTCGCACACCTGCACCACGCGTTGCGGCCGTCCACGCCACAGCGCCGCGACGCAGGCTCGGGCCAGGTCGTCGGCGTGGATGTGGTTGGTGTAGCCGTCGTCCTCGGCCGCCAGCACCGGCGTGCCACGCAGCACGCGATCCTGCGGACGTCCGCCGTCGCGGTCGGCCGCGTAGATGCCCGGGATGCGCAGCACGCTCACGCGCACGCCCGCGGCGCGGCCCCAGGCACGCAGGCGCGACTCGGCATCCACGCGGCGACGGGCGCGATCGGTGGTCGCGTCGATCGGACGCGTCTCGGTCACCCACTCGCCGCGGCAATCGCCGTAGACGCCGGTGGTGCTGGCGTAGACCACGCGCCACGGCGGGGCGCGGCGGGTCGGGGCGGCCAGCAG